>JAABSF010000234.1 GCA_011390535.1 Deltaproteobacteria bacterium
ATCATTGAGAAATATAAAAAGGCGAAGGCATATTGTCAAAATCCTTTTGAAGTAAGGCACAATAGTGGAAAGAAAAAAACAGTTCCGATTGAAAAAGAATGGATAGGGGATGGTGTCAACCGATCAAAGAACGCATATTCAAGAAGCGTGAAACTTTATTGTCGGGATGCTGCTACCGTTAAACTCAAAGAGAATTCTTTGGATGGGGTTTTTACGGATCCTCCATATTTCGGAAATGTCCAGTACGCTGAACTAATGGATTTTTGTTATGTGTGGCTCAAACGTTTGGTTGGTCGCACATCCCGGGAGTTTGAGACGGCTTCTACACGTAATTCGTGCGAACTTACGGGTAATGTGGAAATGGGAAGAAACCTGAACCACTTTGCCGAAGGGTTGTCCGCAGTATTCCAGCGCGTGGCAAAAGCCATGAAACCTGGAGCTCCCCTCGCTTTTACTTATCATCATAACAGACTCGATGCATACTACCCGGTGATTGGAGCAATTCTTGACGCCGGCTTGACTTGCACAGCATCCATCCCATGTCCCGCAGAAATGGGAGCTTCCATCCATATAAACGGAACCGGTTCATCAATTATCGACACTGTGTTCGTTTGCCGATCAACCGGAACAATCAAGAAAAGCCTTCTTGCAGAGTCCCCTGCGAATTTCGAAAAACTCGTGGCTCGTGATCTGGCTGAGTTGAAGGCAGGAAATGTAAACCCTACAAAAGGTGATATAAGATGTATTGTGTTCGGCCACTTGACTCGGTTGGTGGTATGGATTTTGCGGAGTGAATGGGACAAAACTAAACCCATTCAATCACGGATAACAAAAATAGCAAACCGGCTGGGCATTTTTGAAAGCAGGGTAAAAGCTCTCACACTCATAGACGCAAACTTAACGGAAAATTTGAGAGATATGCCTTTGTTCGCCATGCGGGAGAATGTTGGTGAATATGAAACAGAAAACACAGATGTTTCCTTTTGAAGTCCCTATTGAGGAAGTCCTCAAAGATCATGACCGTTTTGTAGATTCCATTTTTTCCTGCCTGGCATCGGAATTTCTCGTCATGCCCAAGGGTGAAGGTTTTGTTGATTATTTGGAGCACTAAGCACTGCAAGGGGGGAAAAAAACATACCTGAATATGAAGTTATTGCATGTATAGGAGGAAGAGGCTTTGGAATACGCAGAGAAGATATGAAAAAGTTGCTGATAGCTACAAAGGGAAAGGTATTTACTTTAAAAACGCTGGATCGGATGATTGAGTGCACACGATTAAAAGAATTCAGAGCCAAGCGATAGAAACAAATACACGCTCGTTCATACAATTGAAGTGAACGAATTGTCCGGCACCTTATCCGGTAAAAGCATTGGTGGTCCCAACAGGTTTTTTCCTTTGACAAGGTGTGATCGCCGTGTTAGATACTCCGCCTATCTCGCGGCTGAAAACGCCTGCAAGCCCTGGTGAGACGGCAAATTTAAGAGGCGCCGTTTCGAATGATTTGAGAAGAATGTGGACGAGTGCCTTTATTGTAGTTTTAATAAACAGACCGTTCATGTTTTAATAGATGGAAGAGGTTTGAGTTATGCCCAAGATGAAGACAGTAAGTGGCGCAAAAAAGCGCTTTAGACGCACCGGGACAGGTAAAATCAAGCGTAACAAAGCTTATAGAAGCCACATTTTGACTACCAAGACGACAAAAAAGAAGCGCCACCTCAGGAAATCAGCTATCGTGGACAAAGCCAACGCCAAGTCCATCGCTGAGTTGATACCTTATAAATAACATATTAGTTAACCATCGGATGGTTGATATGATTACCGGTGGAATGCAGTAGGAGAGTTCCCATGTCTAGAGTGAAACGGGGAGTAAAGGCGAGGCGGAGACGGAATAGGGTGTTAAAAGAAGCTAAGGGTTTCTATGGCGGACGTTCAAAGATTTTCCGCCGGGCGGTGGAAGCCGTACACAAGAGTTGGAGCTATGCTTACACTGGGCGGAAGAGAAAAAAGAGAGATTTTCGCAGGTTGTGGATTACAAGAGTGAACGCCGCAGCCAGAAGGAACGGAATCACCTACAGCCGCCTGATAAACGGGTTGAAGTCCGCAGGTGTAGAGTTAGATAGAAAAGTGTTGGCTGATCTTGCAGTTAAAGACCCAAACGCCTTTTCTCAAATTGTAGAAACTGCGAAAAAAGCTTTGTAAAAAACAGATTGACAGCGTACGCAAATAGCAGGTAAAAACCAATAAATATCACTTGCATGTATCGCGCACAACCATTACCACGGAGAGCGTTCCATGACCAAAGCCGACATCATCGATAAAGTCTACGAACAAGTTGGCGGGTTCTCCAAAAAAGAGGCCGCTGAGATCGTTGAAGCGGTTTTTGATACAATAAAAGAAACCCTGGAACGTGGCGAAAAGATTAAAATTTCCGGGTTCGGTAACTTTTTGGTTAGGCAAAAGCGATCCCGCGTTGGACGCAATCCTCAGACCGGCGAAGAGATAACCATCAGTTCTCGGCGGGTTTTGACATTCAAACCAAGCCAAGTACTGAAATCCGCCCTGAATTCATAGAGGCGGAGGGTGCATAGCGCCATCCCTGAAAAACTGTTTTTCAAAATCGGGGAAGTGGGTGAAATCGTCGGTGTAAAACCTCATGTTTTGAGGTATTGGGAGAGTGAATTCGAGTTTTTAAGGCCTCGCAAAACGAGCTCAGGTCACAGGATTTATAGACGCAGCGATGTTGAGCTCTTATTGAAAATTCATGAGCTCGTTCATAAAGAGGGCTATACCATAGCCGGAGCTCGAAAGAAGCTTTCGGAAGAAAAAGAAGAAAAGAAAACTCAGGAAACAAACGGTCCTCCAAGAGAAGAGCTCTTAGAGAGGATAAAGTTTCTGGAAAAGAATCGGAGAGAAGTTTTAGAAGAGATAAGAGATCAGATAAAAGACCTTTTGTCCCTGTTGGATGAATAGCGAATATGTACCGGGGCGTAGCGCAGTCTGGTTAGCGCGCTTGACTGGGGGTCAAGAAGTCGGAGGTTCAAATCCTCTCGCCCCGAACATGGCGCCGTGGCCGTTTTGTCACGGCGCCTTTTTTATAGTTGGGCCATGAAATCAAATATACTGCTTACAAACGATGACGGAATTAGCTCACCGGCGCTCAAAGTCGCTGAGATTACCCTACGGGAAATAGCCAACAGCTTAACTGTGATTGCTCCCGATAGGGAGCGCAGCGCCTCCGGCCATGCAATAACAATGCATCACCCACTTAGAATCGTCCCAGAAGGAAAAGACCGGTTCGCGTTGGATGGCACCCCAGCGGATTGTGTATATCTGGGGGTGGCATCAATCTGTAACGAGCGGCCCTCCTTTGTAGTCTCAGGCCCGAATAAAGGACCAAATTTAGGTACGGACGTCTTTTACTCGGGAACCGTTGCAGGCGCGGCGGAGGGTTATGCAAGGGGGCTGTTTGGAATAGCCCTGTCAACACCCCGCGACGCTGATCAAAAAACCTGGGCCGCTGCGGCTGGATTTGTAGGAAAGCTGATCTCAGCTTTGATAAAGGCTGAACTGTCTCACGGCTTGATCAACGTGAATTTTCCGATGGTCGAGAACCTCCGAGGCTATCGGTGGACTCGCTTGGGGAGAAGAACATACAAAGAAGAGGCTGTGCATCGAGTTGATCCAAAAGGTCGATCATATTATTGGATCGGTGGCCCAGGGCTGTCTGATTTCGAAGGTGCTGTAGGCGAGGATGTTGAAGCCGTAAGGCAAGGCTTTGTGTCCATGACGCCGATGAAGATGGATATGACGGAGGAGAGTTTTTTCCCAAACCTGAAAGATCTCTCCCTGGAAGGGTATAACCCCATTGCAGAATTAGAGGATAACCATAAGAGAGAGTATTGGTTAGATAAATGAACAGCAATCAACTCGATATAGAGTTTGCCCGGCTTCGAAAAGAAATGGTGGAGAGGCAGATTGTAGGCCGAGGAATTCGGAATCCCCGCGTAATCGATGCAATGAAGACTGTTCCCCGCCACCGGTTTGTTCCTGCGGCACATGCTTCAAGAGCCTATGGGGATTATCCCCTTTCTATAGGCGAAGGGCAAACAATATCACAGCCTTACATGGTGGCATACATGATCGAGCGTGTTCAGCCTGAACCCGAGGATGTGGTGCTGGAGGTGGGCTCTGGGTGTGGATACGCGGTGGCGGTCCTGGCGCAAATCGTCCAAAAGGTATACGGTATCGAATACATCCCCGAGTTGGCCGCAAAAGCGACTCGCAATCTTCAGGAGCTTGGTTACAAAAACTTTGAGATAGGTGCTTTTGACGGGTCCAAAGGGTGGCCTGAAAAATCACCCTTTGATGGTATCGTGGTTTCAGCAGGAGCACCGGCTATCCCTCAGGATTTAAAAAAACAGTTGGCCCCCGGAGGGATCATGGTGATACCTACGGGGGATCGTTTCAGCCAAAGGCTCGAAATAGTAAAAAACCATGGAGATAAAATAACCGTAACCCCTGATCTTCTATGTCGTTTCGTAGACCTTAGAGGAAAAGAGGGCTGGGGTGCCTGATTCTTCGGAGCGCTCCTCTATCCCTAAAGGGAGTCACACAATAAATATGACAAATGAAGAGGGTAAGCCGGTTCGAAACCAGGAGCCGCTGAGCTGGAAAAAGGGGTTGGAAAAAACGGCATATGGTTTTTCCATGGGCACCGCTAATGTCATTCCAGGAGTGTCAGGCGGAACTATGGCGCTGGTTCATGGGATCTACAAAGATTTAATCGAGGCGATCCGTTCAGCCAATCTCGAGTTTGCAAAAAATATTTTGCAACTAAAGTGGAAGAGGGCGTTCAATATTTTGCACTGGCGGTTTCTGTTGCCGGTGGGGCTGGGGGTTGTGTTTGCTGTGGTGAGCCTCGCCAGGGTTATTCCTTATTTCCTTGAGCATTACAGACCACCCATATGTGCACTGTTCTTTGGTCTGATTTTGGCGTCGGCGATTTTCATTGGAAAGGAGATTGAGAAATGGTCTCTTCCAGCTGTAATCACAGGCGTCCTATTCACTGCCGGTTCATTTGTGTTGGTTGGGTTGTTACCGGTGCAGACACCGGATGCCATGTGGTTCATTTTTTTGACGGGTTTTGTCTCTTTTATGGCGATGCTCTTACCCGGTTTGAGCGGCGCTTTTGTGCTCTTGGTTTTGGGTAAATATACTTATATTTTGAACGCAGTTCAGGATCTGGCATATC
>JAABSF010000235.1 GCA_011390535.1 Deltaproteobacteria bacterium
TAGTAGAAGCCTTTCAAAAACAAGAAGACTCCACCCTCTCAAATCAAAAATTTTCACATGGTCAATTTATCCATCAGGTAGAAGGTAATGTTAATAACGATGATAAATTATCAAGACGAAGGGCAGGCCACCCTGATAACACTCCAAAAAGGCGCCTTAAAACAAAGAAAGCCAAAAAAAGAGAAAACCGGAAAAACCTGAAATCCACCAGTGCCCCCAAAAAACACAGAAAACCCAATTCAGGATTTGACCTTCACGCTTATTGCATCATGGACAATCATATCCACAGTATGGGTACTTTACACTCAGACGTAACTCCTCTATCAAAGCATCTAAAAAAAACACACAGCCGCTTTGCGCTTAAACTAAACAAAACACTGGATCGCTCAGGAGCTGTCGGAAATGAGCGCCCCAAATCTATTCCGGTTGAAAACGCTGAAGGCCAGATCAGACTAGCTCTATATATTTTTACCAATCCAGTCCGTGCGGGCATGGCAAAGCATCCTTGGGATATCAAGCTTAGGCATATGTCTTCATGCCGAGTCTTTACACATGGAGAAAAATCTGAATTCAGTGCCATGATAACTCTGCCTTCATGGTACTTGAGTTTGGGCAAAAATCCCAAAGAAAGACAGGCCAAATTCAGAGAATTACTAAGAATCTATCTCATCGAAAACGGACTTATGCGAGATCCACAATTCAGCGAAAGCTCTTATATTGGTTCAAAAATGTGGGGAGAAAAGATACTTGCCTCTGCTAGAAATTACTGTCGGCGCATGCGAAAAAAGAAAATGGAGTCCGCTGTTCTCATATAAGCAATGCCGGAGAACAGTCAGTTTAGATATACTCCGGCCTATACTTAGATCAATAGCTTTTGTTCGTTATTTTTTGTAAGGACAACGAAGTGCCTGCTTCCAGTAGTAACACTGATTCTGATTGAAGGTAATTAACGGCTAAGGTCTAATTGCTGTTACACGAATTCTACAGGAAAAAACAAGGCCTAGATGGATAAGTGCGCTCATTTTCTTCTGTTAATTGACTATTATTCATTTTCTTCATTTTCTTTTACTTTTATTCATTCTAATTCCTAATAATCACAATCACAATCTTTAGCGCAGCAATATTTAGCGCAGCAATAATCTTAATCGTACAATTTTATGGAATTAATTGAATTATCACGATCATCACGATCTCATGATCATCTCTGATGTCTGATGATTTTTCATTGGTTTCTATGCTTATTATTATTATTGATTGGCTAATTGGCTATTGGCTCATCGGCTCCTTCCACTTTTTAACAGCTACTTCCTTCACTTCCTTCAACAGCTATCTCGTTGGTGTTTTGTTCGGTTTTTGGTTTTTGGTTTTGTTTTGTTTTTGCCTCCGTCCCCTTACTTCTTTTCTTTTCAGCTATCTCGTTGGTTTGGTTTTTTTGTTTTTGTTTTGTTTGTTTTTGCCTCCGTCCCTTTCTTCTTTGCCTCCTTGTTATTCTTCCATTCATGGCTATTGAAACCTTTTGCTCTCAGTTGTATAGGTCAATGCACTTTAACAGGTCCAAACGTGAGATTTTTCTTTTTTTAACGCGTAGGCGATTGTTTATACAAAACCTCAGTACAAAACCTCAGTACAAAACCTCAGGAGACACACCATGGAAATTTGGGAACAACTGAAAGGATTCTTCCAACATCAGACACTCAATGTCGAGCTGTGGCGGATAGCGTTAGCTCTCGCAATAATTCTGTTTTCATTTGCGGCAAAAAAACTACTTATCAACGCCATGGCTAAAAGCCTACTCCATCTTGCAAAGAAAACAAAAACAGAGCTGGACGAGATGTTGGTTGAGGCAATTCGCCCTCCCTTGGGAGGATTGACTGTACTGGCGGGGTTCTTTTTCGCCTCGGTAATAATCAGGTTTCCTACAGAACCGGTGAATGTGTATAAACTGGTGAACGGACTGTTGCGCACCTTCGCCATAGTGATCGTCTCATGGGCGCTCTATCGAAGCATCCAGGTCGCAGTCCATATGCTGGAAAACATCACTTCAAAAACCGAGTCAGAGCTGGATGATCAGCTCGTTCCCTTTGTTGAAAAATTCCTCAAAGTTGTGGTGATCGTGCTGGGGTTCGTGCTCGTGGTTCGAGAGTGGGGTTATGACATAAACGGCCTTTTAGCCGGTCTGGGGTTGGGCGGTCTGGCCTTCGCCCTAGCAGCAAAAGACACCCTGGCAAATCTTTTTGGTAGCATAATGATAATCACTGATCGTCCATTTGTTTTGGGAGACTGGATTAAAACCCCCAACACTGAAGGAACAGTCGAAGAGATCGGATTCCGCTCAACCAAGGTGCGAACATTCGCCAACTCACTGGTCTCCGTCCCCAACTCAATTATCGCCAACTCTACCATCGAAAACTGGTCTCGCATGTTTAAACGCCGCATTTATTTTAAACTCGGTGTAACATATAGCAGTTCAGTGGCTCAAGTCCAAGAGACGGTAGAACGAATCAAAGATATCCTCAGAAAACACGATGGGATCCGACAAGATTTTTGGCTGGTCAACTTTTCGGACTTCAATGATTCTTCGCTGGACATAATGGTCTACTGTTTCACGAAGACAACAGCGTGGGCCGAGTTTTTGGAGGTTCAAGAGGATGTAAAACTTAAGATCATGGCGAAAATCAAAGAAATAGGTGTTGGTGTCGCCTTCCCAACTCGCAGCGTTTATATGGAAAACAACGAACCCGAAGAGCTGAAACGTCTTGATGAAAAAGCCCTAAGCCTCCTGAGAGCAAGACAAAACCAAGAGCCGCCCCCTGAAACAACAAGCACACTGGGCAGTGGTGCTGGCGTTTAGTTTTTTTCCTCCGTCCCCATTTCTTCCTCCGTCCCCATTTCTTCCTCCGTCCCCATTTCTTCCTCCGTCCCCATTTCTTCGTGAGAAATCGTTGTCAATAACCTAGCATCTCTTTGACTTCTCCGCCCAAAGCTTCCAAAGGAGACAAAAAAGAATTTTCACATATCTCGTAAAATGCCCACGCACTCATAGAAGAAGGAGGGTTGAACCGAGCTGTCAATGCTTCAAGCCGTATCGCTGGATCAGCCCAATGGCCAGTAGCATCATAACACGAGTGTTCAAGCTCCGGCCTGTTCATCTCATCCAACTCTACAATTATCTGCTGGGGCACCGGACCGGCCAAGCTCATAAACTTCATCCGACCCGGATCTTTCAAATAGCCCAAAAATTCCACATAATGACTTATGGGATGCAACAAAGCATTTTCGTCTTCTCGTGGTTTACAATCAAGCCTCGGCCCCATCACAGTCCGGTCATTTATATCGCAGGTAACTCCAAACTCAAAACACCTGAAAGAATTCAAGAAACCCACTGTAGAGTTTATATTGTTCAAAGATGGATCAGGATCGTAGAGCGTATCCGGGTCGGAAGCCGAACAATCATCTTCATCGGTGACCAACACAACTACCAACACTGCATCATCTCTTAAAAACCCTTCATTTTGAGGCGTCATATCTGAATTCAAAGCCAATCGCATCGCCTCCAAGGGTTGCTCGAACCCACACCCCTGAACTCCCACATCAGCAAGACAAGAAAAGGCATCCTGCGGCTCTCCCTCAAAATTCCGACATCTGGGACACCCATCTACGTCCACCATCAATGTCAAAGCCTGTGGACCGACTTCCTTGTCAGCACAATTCTGTTGTGTGCAATCATGGTCTAAACACTGACCCGATTCCCCTCGCTCGATAAAACAGCCCTCCGGTTCAACATCTACCATATACCTCTGGCCCGGTCCCAAACAGGTCTCGCCCAAAACGAGGTCTCCTGCTTTACCCATAATGCCACCATCACCTCCCATTTCTTCGCAATAGCGTATCGAGGAATGGCTTCCTATTCCCAAATCCGTAGTCACCACGCCCACTTGAATATCGGGTATCATCCCGAGTGAATTGTTGAGCGTTTCAAAAAAGACTGGGAAAGCATCTCTAAGTTGCACTTGTTTGCTAAACATGCTGCCTGAATTATCCACCACAAACAAAACATCTACCGCACCTGTCTCCGTACAGTCCAGAGGACAACTTACCGGAGTTTCATTGCGCTCACAAACTCCATTGCCACAGCCATCAGAGTCGCAATCCTGCGGACAGGTCTCTTCGTCTTCTCCACCATCACAGATTCCGTTTCCGCAAGTAGCTACAGTGCAATCTTCCGGACAACTGTATGGCGTCTCGTCTCCTCCACAGAATCCGTCACCACACACTGCTTTTTGAGAACAATCATCGGGACATGAGTATTCATCTTCCCACTCTTCACATATCCCGTTCCCACATGATGATATGCTATAGCAATCTTCGGGACAGTTGGTCTCGTCTTCGGGATCTTCGCAAATCCCATCACCGCATTCGGCTGAAACAGCACAATCTTCCGGACAGTTTTCCGCATCTTCGTCCCCCCTGCATATCCCATCGCCACACTCAGCCGGCAATTTCATACCGCTCCTTGCCCCGCATCCTACCAAAATTAACATTGCTATACAGGCTAACAAGAACCCAAAATAATACCGCTCTAAAACCATTCTTTTCATCATTCTTTTCATGACACGCCTCCTTAGGGCTGACTCAAAAATAACTTCTGGATTCGTACGCCTATCCATCCCGACCTGCTGCGTTGCTCGTCGGTTGAATACGTCAATGTATTGACTAGGACCGAACCTTGTTCGGTCCGTCCTCGCCGCTGTAAAAATCCAGCCTACTGGATTTGTTACAGCAAGCCGTTCGCTCTCCTCGCTCCTTGCAGGCCGGGCGCCTCGACGCCCTCGGTCCTGCGATCTTATTCTTGAGTCAACCCTTGACAACTTGTATCGGCCCTCAAGACATTCTGTTTAGATTATTGTCTACGCAGCCGGATAAGACAAAAAAGACAAAACAACCCCGCAGGCAACTATCAACTATAACTATTATTACTATTACTACTCTCTCCTTACGTTTTGTTTTTTCTTCTTCCTTCGCAGCCTTTGTTCATCAATTTTCCATTTTCTACCTGTTCTATCTGATTAATCTGTCGCTTATTTGACTCAGTGGCATTCCAAGCACAAAACGGCTTTCATTTTTTTCCACAAATCTTGGGGACGGAGGAACCCGGGGGGAACAGTTGGGGACCAAATCCGGGGGAAAGACGAAAAACTGGGGACGGAGGGACCCGGGTGGAAC
>JAABSF010000236.1 GCA_011390535.1 Deltaproteobacteria bacterium
TTGAGTGAGGAAAACAATCCATGGACCGTTTGCGTGGAGGCGGCGAAAGAAGGAGAGGTGTGTATGGATTACGATAATATGCTGATGACGATGTGTGACTTGAAAGAGCAGACCTATTGCGACGTTGATGATACGGGTTCTTGTCTTCCTAAAAAAGCTGAAGGTGAAGAATGTATGGATGACGAAGAGTGCTTGTCGGATTGGTGCGATTACGACGACATGTGTGGGTCTTACTACGAAGATGAGTGTTTTTGAAATTGAGAATAAAAATGTGTCTTATTTTTGGAGCCGATAAGGAGCAATAATATGATGTCAAAACTTTTTGTTTTTCCGGCGGCTGCATTGATCATGTTGTGGTCATGTGCGATGGCAACGGGGTGCGGCGACAATGGGAACAACGGAACGGATAGTGATGCGGGAGTCGATGCAACCGCTGATGCATCGGAAGTAGACGCCGATACGGATAGTGGTTCTGAAATTGACGCAGCCTCTGATGCGGAGGTGGAAATCGACAGTGACGTCTTGGAGATCACCGACCTGCCGGGCATGGTCGGCCTATATTACTACGGCATCAACGGGTTAGCTGTGGGTTCGGCGGAAAACGTGACTGTCGAGACCGTAGGCCTTGAGCACCAGTACACCACTACCACCGACGAAAACGGAGAGTTCGTTTTGTACAGCGTCCCTGTTGGGAAAACCATTTATCTTCGTGCCACCGGGTTGCCTAACACCCGGGATGGGATCTCTCAGGTCTTTACGATAGAAGACACCACGAAACTCTTTCTGGCCATGGCCACCGATGAACTCGTTGACCAGGTTTCGAATGTATGGAACGTGACCCAGGAAGACGGCGCCGGTTTATTGGTGGGTTTGGTGGGCAGGTGTTATCCGCCTATGTATGATTTTCACGGAGATGCTGTTGTGAACATTGACCCCGAACCCACCGGAGAGAATTATCAGTTCATTTACTACAATCCTCAAAATCAGACGGATACGAGCCTAACGGCTACGCACGAAGATCGATCAATGTTTTTCGGTTTCAGTGTTCCCCCGACCGGGGTTGATGATCCGTATTCGATTACGGCGACGCACGACACCAAGAGTTTCGACAATGTAGAGTTTTTCGTGGAACCGGATAAGCTCACCTTTGTTGAAATCAAGTATATCTCAGATTGAACAGTTTTTGAGCATCCTCCTGAGTATTGAAAAACTCAATGATTACAAGAAGGTTTCATGGAAAGTTTCACCTTTTCGGTATTGCAGTGCGCCATGAAGTGCGCATTTTACATAAACAGGTGCATGTGCACCGGCTGGTGGTGTGATCCCGAGCACTATCAGTCGGCTAAATCTTCCTGTCTTTCGATTTCACGGCTTTGGGTATGAGTTCCAATTTGAGCCTTTTGCGCTGTCGGCAACATCTTCAAATAATTGATGATTTTCAGCAGTAAATCTCACATTCCGCACGAATGGACCTGCTTTTTCAATAATTTAACAAAAAGAATTATTTAATGATGTCATAAACTTGTCTTATCAAAGCCGGTCAAGCAGATCTGATGAGGTCGATGACGTTGCCCATTAGGCGGGCCGCCTAAACGGCGGCCCAAACAAAAAAAGCAATTGTAGGACAAAACTCAATGGATATGTATGTCCGGGTGTGTGTGGTTCACTGCTTAAAACACCTGACCAAGCTATTGAATTGTGAAAAATGAGGTGAATAAGCTGTTTTCTAAAGGTTTTCGGCCTTCAGAGAAAATCTTCCCTGGAGTTTCCTCCTGAGAAAAATTACGACAGCGCAAAAAACTCGTAGAGGAAGGAGCTTTACAATCCTTAATCGCTGGTGGGAGACACCTTTAGGTACCTCCTCACACTCGACGAACTTGTTTCACCATACCGCCTGAGGAATCAAACACATTCACTTCCATGGGCATTTTGCCCGGCAGGCTGTGAGTGGCGCAGCTAAAACAAGGGTCATAAGCCCTGAATGCCATCTCCACCATATTCAACAACGCCTGATCCACATCACCCTTGATGTCTTTGATCAAGCTCTGAGCAGCTTTCTTTAAAGACATGGAGATTGGGGCGTTGTTGTTTGTGGTACCCACAATCAGATTCGCTTCCGTCACGATGCCGTCTGAATCGGTCTTGTAGTGGTGAGTCAAGGTCCCTCTTGGAGCTTCCACAATGCCGACACCTTCGGTGGGCGTCTTATCGGGTATTTTTCTGTACTCGGGCGAGGTGATTTCGTCGTCTTCTACAATTTCCATCCACCGTTCAGCAGCATAGAGCATCTCTATGAGCCGCGCCCAATGAATGGCCAAGGTGGCGTGGCAAGGTTTGCCCCCGACAGTGTCGTAGAATTTTTCGTACTGCTCTTGTGCCAGAGGTGTAGCCATACCGTCGGCGGCGTTCAACCGGCTTAGAGGTATTGCACGGTAGAGACTTGTACCCGGCCCTTCTTTAAACCCCTGCCAGCCAAGCTTTTTCAAAAATGGGTACTTGAGATAAGAATAAGGCAAAACATGTTCGGCCACATATTCAGTGTATTCCTCGGGAGAGTATTTGCAAATCTCTTTACCCTCCACATCGGTTACTCGAACTTTACCTTCATAAAAGTTGACCTTGTTGTTTTCATCTACAAGGCCCATGTCGCCCACTTCCAACCGATAGGTGTCACCCATAATCAAATCGACATAACTCTTGTTGCCCAGCACAACGTCTTCGAACAACTTGAGAGAGAACTTGGCGAATTCAAGACATTTCTCGCCCTTCTCCCTGATCTCTTTTCGATCTTCTTCAGTGAGCCCTTTGCTCACTCCACCAGGCAACCCCCACACTGGGTGAGTGGACCGACCGCCGGTCATGAGGATCTGCATATCCTGAGCATATTTCCGATGCTCGATGACCTTGGAGCCTATCTCCAGACCCACCTTTTCAATCACTCCGAGAATGTTCCGTTTAGATGGATCTGCGTCGGGACCCACAACGAAATCAGGAGCACCTAGGTAGTAAAAGTGCAGGGTGTGGTCGTAGACATAGTAGATGGAATAAAAAAGCTCTCTCAGCTTTTTTGCCGCTGAAGGCGGATCGATGTGATACACCTTATCAACTGCCTTGGTGGCCGCCATATGGTGAGCAGCAGGACATACACCGCAAAGCCGGATGGTAATCCGTGGGACCTCTTCCACCGGGCGACCCACGCAGAATTTTTCAAACCCTCTTAACTCGGGAATCTGAAAATAACAGTTTTCAACATTGCCCTCGTCGTTGAGAAAAATATTAATTTTCCCATGACCCTCCAGACGGGTAATGGGGTCGATGGTTATATGCTTCATTTTTAAGACTCCTTGGAGTTAATTCGCAATCGATCAATTCTCATCCGGGGACTCCGGTGCATTGTCCAGGCGACGATGCAAGAGTGATTTCGGCAACCCGAATCGGTAAAAATACCCTGCCGGGTCGGGCAAAGTATCCAGCACCTTCTGCACGCCTTCCGGTGTGTCCGCCTTGATCACAGAAGCCAACGCAGAACAAATCTTCGCCCCTTGATCCATAACGCCGGGTAAAGGCCCATAACACCCGCGGCAAGGCAAATTGCACTTGATGCACCGCGCCCCGCATCCTGCCCGAGTGGCCGACCCCATGCAGAAAATCCCTTGCTCTACAAGACACTTGTCTTTCTCCGGGATCTTCATGTGGGGACGAATAAACCCATCCACACAACGTTCGGATATCTCACGAGGACACTCTTCACAAAGCGCCCGGTCGTCCGCTCCGACAACTGAGCCTTTTGGCGGCAAATTATTTGTCGCGACCGCTTCTAAAACACCCCAAATTTGGTGCGGAGCAGGAGGGCATCCCGGCACATAATAATCCACATCCACAACTTGATCCAAACTCTTCACTGTATTGTAAAACTCAGGAATCTCTATCTCGCCTTCGTCCACCTTGTACTTTGTTTGCGGCACAATAGAGTCGGGATTCGATATAGAAGGGCTGTCTTTATAAACGTACTGGAATATCTCATCACGGTTGTGAAAATTGGCCAGACCGGGAATGCCTCCCATGTGGGCGCAGGAACCAAAAGCTACCAACACCTTCGACTTTTTGCGCAGCAGCTTTGCCATGTGCTCGTTTTCTTCGTTCCGGATGGCCCCGTTAAAAAGACACAGGTCCATAAACCCATCTTCCATGGCCTCCACATCTTTGTATTTAAAATCCATGGCAACGGGCCAGAAAACAAAATCCACAAGCTGGATCAAGTCCAAAATCTTCTCGTGAATATCCAGTGTAGATACATCACACCCGCCACAGCTTGCAGCCCAGTAGGCGCCAACTTTTAATTTCTCAGCCATCAGGCCACCTCCTTACGAGTCTCGGCACGAATTTTTGCCACTCCGGATTTGTTCAAAGCATTTAATGGCCCCAGCTTCCGGATCTTCTCAGTCATATCATCTACGACCTCTTTGAACTTCTCTCCCTCTGAAGCCGAGACCCATTCGAGCCGAACTCTCTCGGGCTCGATCCCGAACTGCCCTAACATCTTCTCCAACAAGGGCATCCGACGCATAGTCTTGATGTTTCCATTGTCATAGTGACAATCCCCCGGATGACATCCGGCAATCAAAACGCCATCGGCCCCTTCAGCAAGGGCCTTAAGGACAAAGGTAGGATCCACCCGCCCACTGCACATCACCCTAACCACCCTTACATTAGGCAAATATTTCATCCGGGAAGTCCCGGCTAGATCAGCGCCCGTATAGGAACACCAGTTACAAAGAATACCTACAATCTTTGGTTCGAAGCTCACAGCAACACCCCCTCGATTTCGGCGATTACCTGTTCAGTTGTAAAATGTCTCGATTTAATCGCATTGCTCGGACACGCGGCGGCACAAGTCCCGCACCCCTTGCAAAGCGCCTCTTGGATAACAGCGATTTCCTTCTCTTCATCAAAAGTGATGGCGTCATAGGGACAGAGAGTGATACAAGTCTTACAGCCGGAGCAGTAATCGTCGATAACCTTGGCTGTGTTGGCCTCCAGCTCGACCGTACCTCTCTGAAGAAGCGAGAGCGCTTTGGACGCAGCCCCGCTCCCCTGCGCGACAGACTCAGGAATATCCATCGGGCCCGAGCAAGTTCCGGCAAGAAAGATCCCATCAGAGGTCGTCTCCACCGGCCCCAATTTGGGATGCTTTTCAATGAAGAACCCGGCCGAATCGCGGCTTACGCCGAACAACCGCCCC
>JAABSF010000237.1 GCA_011390535.1 Deltaproteobacteria bacterium
GACCACTGTCGAGGATTATGGAGCTTTTGTTGGATAGAGTGGCGTTACAAGCTCTTTTACCGATAAAACCACAAGCCCGCAAAAAAAGAGAGTCGGCAGGTACCGGCGTCAAGAAAGCTCGAACCAGAGCACATGGAGTTCAACCGAAAAAAGAGAAGCCTGGTGGAGGGACTAAGAAAAAGAAATCGGCTGTGCGTAAATCAACCCGAGGCGATGTAATCGTCTTAGGAATGACCACCAGGAATCCGCGCCAACCGGGAGTAACTAACTCAACCGAGTTGAGGAGATTGGGCCTGGGGGTCGCCGTAACATACAGCTATGCCAATGACAGCTTCACCGCCTGGAGGCAAGAATACGTAAATGAGTTGATTAGGAATCTCATCTCCGCAAAACTTGTGGTGGGATGGCGACCTTCTCAATTTGATTATAAAGTACTCATGGCTTATACCGGATTACCCCTTAAAAAGGTGCCCTCAATTGATATTCTTTCAGAGGTTGAAGAGGCACTAGGTTACCCCATACCGGCGGAGCTCATTACCCAGGCCACCCTTGAAAAACGTAGAAGATTGATGCCGGATAAGGCAGTAACCATGTGGAGAAATGGGCGAATCAGAGAATTGGCGGAATTAATATATGAAGACGTGAGACTGACCCGCGATCTATTTTCAATAATGATTCGAAACAGGAAGCTTTTTTATCCCAAAGCTCCCTCAGGTTCTCCTGCGCCGATTGAATTGGACATAACTTCCAGAGTTCCCGAGCAAGTAATCTCTCTCGTCGGCAAACCGCCTAAACGCACAGGGCGCAAGCGTTCTTAACAAAAGCCGGTCCGGCAGTAGATCAATGAGAAGCCACATCTACGGCCATCCCGTCTCGCGCAAAAAAAAGACTTATATCCCTGTATTTTTTTCGTAGTGAACGTTCTCTCTTCCCTAGGGTTATATCATCACTCATGGGATCATGATGAAACAAAGCGAGCTTCTTTACTCCAGCCTCACGAGCTGCCGCCATGGCCTCTTCATAAGTGGAGTGTCCCCAACCGACACGATTGCGAAGGTATTCTTCACTGCTGTATTGAGCATCGGCGATAAAAAAATCGGCGCCACGCACGGCTTTTATGGTTCTCTTAAATGCTTTTTTATGCTTGGCTCTGTGAATTTCGTTGTCCGTTGCGTAAACAACCGTCTCTTCACCATTACTTATCCGATACCCAAAAGCCTTTCCAGGATGATTTAATTCAAAGAAAGAAATATGCAAGTCACCATACTGTAGTCCTTCTTCCGGAAGCGATTCAAATAGTATCTTTGAAGAGAGGGCTGCGAAAGGTACCGGGAATACGTTCTGCTCCATTTGTTGCGTAAGAATAGCCTCTACTCTGGTTTTTAGTATGGAAGGTGCGAACACCCGAAAAGTACAACCTTTTGTAAAAAAGGGCTGAAAAAAAGGCAGCCCTTGGATATGATCCCAGTGGGTGTGACTGAACAGCAGCGCGGTCTCAGAAGGCATCTCTTTTACGAGGGTCAACCCCAATTCACGGATTCCCGTCCCACCATCCAATATGACCCTGTTTTTCTTTTCCCTGATCTCAACACATGCAGTGTTTCCACCGTATTTTTCAGTCAGACGGCCTGGTGTCGGTATTGAACCTCTTACTCCCCAAAATTTTACTCTCATCTTCTCCCCTCAGGGTTTATTCTGACCAGACCCTATTTCCAGCCTTGTTTTTTCCAAAAACACCAGCTCCAGTTTTCCAACCGATATTATATCTCCGTCGGACAGACGACACTCGGCGACTCTTGTCCGGTTCACTTTAGTACCGTTTGTGCTGTTAAGGTCACGCAACACATACCCTCCCCTTTCCGGTACAAGTTCAAAGTGCTTTCGAGAAGCAGATGATGTCCCTAAAAAAAGACCAGCGGAAGTGGATCGTCCTGCAATTATTGTTTCGGAGCCTAACTTGAGCTCTGTTCCTTCGCCCTCGCCCTTGATGATCCGAACAAAGCAGCGCCGGACCACCTCCAATGATGTGGCTTCATCGGCTCCTGATTTTTCAAGGCTATCAAGAGTTATAATATCAGTGGGCTCTTCACACATTTAAAGCTCATCTTTTATCTGGTGCCGTAATCAATGCTGTCTCAAAAACAACTTCGGGACTCGTACGATTATCTGTCCCTATTTGCACATAAACAAATCAATATCTCAAAAATAAAGAAAAAACCCATTTTTAACATGAGAGGCTGATAGCCGAACGGCCGGAGTTTACTTTTGCACAAAATTTCAACCTATCAAAAAAAGACAAGAAAAGTTACACACTTTTTATTTTTCAGCTTATTTAGAGATATTAAATGAGTGTTATCGACAAAGCAAGTTCATGTAACCCAAAACAGCATAAAAAGAAACAGAAACCATAATAACTACCAGTTGGGATAGGAGAGCATCGGGAGAGGATTAAAAGACTATTTTTCAATCATCGAACGGAGTTCGTGTTTTGCGTTGCCTTGGCCTTGGCCGCGGCCGCGGGCGATGAGCCGGCTCATCATCGTCAAAGAGAGTTCCACCTTCTCTTACCCTGGGTGGCCTCCGCCGTGGACGGGTACGACGGCTAGGACGCTGACGATCCTTGTCGGGCTTGGTTTCCCGTGTTTTGCCGTGGCGTCCGGATTGATCACCCCTTGTTCTGCTGCCGGCTCTCCCACCTCTTTTTATTGGACCTGTAAAGTCCCTCGGTTTCATCTCAACCAGGACCTCTCCGGGACTCGACTTGCCAAGCCGGATAATCTCCAGTTCGTGACCGCTCAGTGCCAAATACACAGAAACCTTACCTGTGTCCGGAACCTCCACTTCGTATGGTGTTTTACCCACATTTTCCCCTCCAACCTTTAGAGTTGCTCCAGTTGGATTCGACTTCAACAGGATCTTTCGAGGACCGGCCTTGCCGGACATGCCACCCGCATCGTCTCCTCCCGACATGTCGTCGGCTACTTCTCCCGACATGTCATCGACATCATCCTTTTGAGCAATTTCCGTTTTATCCTCTTTGGAACCCTTTTTTTCTGCGGAGGCTTCATCTTTTTTATCGCTCCCCGGACCCAACAAGAAATACCACGCGCCGGCACCACCACCACCCAGAACAATCACCAACCCGGCTATTAAAGAAACAATGAACCCAGCACCGCTTTTTTTCTTTAACTGAGGTGACCCTGTAACAGCGGGGACATACGGCTGAGACTGCCCTGGGACCGCCCCCGGCATTACACCGGCCATTGAGGGTTGTGATGTTGAAAGTGCACCGGTATTGGGGTTGATCATGCCAGGCGGTGGAGTTGTCGCCGGATTTATCGCAGACTGGGAAACATTCGGCCCTGTGGCGGTTCGATGAGCAGCGGATTGAGAAGGTGTGGGAATCGGCTGTGGTTGCGCTGAAGACATCCGAGACCACCCCCCAACGCCGGCGGAATTTGAATCGGGTGGTGGAGGCGGAACCATGGGCCGAACAACATCATGGAACGCCGACACAGACGTCTGTACACGTGCAAGATCCTCCAGCATCTCATCCATGGACCCGTAACGATTGTCAGGTTCCTTGTCCATGGCCTTCAAAATAACCGCTTCAATATCCGGGTTTATTCCACGATCAGGGGCAGCCTGTCTGGGAGGTACAGCTGCTTCAGTGACATGCTTGGTCAGGATACCGATGAATGACTCTGCCTTAAAAGGCACCGTGCCGGTGAATATCTCGTACATTATTACCCCGACAGAGTAAATATCGGCTCTATGATCGAGGTGCTTGCCCATAGCCTGCTCAGGTGACATGTAATGAGGTGTGCCGAACACAGCCCCTGTCTTTGTTAGATTATCATTACCTGCATCATTCACCTTTGCTATTCCAAAATCCAGAATCTTGGCTACTTCCTGGCCGTTCTTGTCTTTAGTAAGGAATACATTCTCCGGTTTCATGTCCCGGTGAATCACCCCGTTGGAGTGTGCGGCCGACAACCCTCGGCATATCTGGATTATGATCCCAAGAGCCCGCGGAGCAGGGATAACTTCCCGCAGCATGACATGCGATAGATCTTCCCCTTCCAATAGCTCCATCGTAAAATAGACGCTCCCATCCCCCAGTTTTCCGAAGTCGTCTATCAGGATGATGTTCTCGTGCCCTATCTCAGAGGTCGCTTTCGCCTCGTTTTGAAACCGTTTCACCGCCTCTTCGTTGCTGGTTATTTCGGGACGTAGAAGCTTAAGTGCTACTTTTTTGTTTATATAAACATGCTCCGCTATATATACCTCCCCCATTCCTCCGGCACCGAGCAGTTTCTTGATGCGATAACGATCTGCCAGAACCTGGCCTACACGACTCGGCACCTCTTCACTGTCGTCTTCCAGCTTTGTGCCGTCTCGAGGACAAAAACTCTTGGATTCGTCGTACTTTGTATTACATGTGGGGCAATAGGGCATTTAAGTCCTCAAAATTCAAACACTGGTCATTATGACCTTATAACGAAACAAAAAAAAGTAACTTACACTCAAACTGCGCAAGGAAAACTATAACACTATAAAAACTAACAGTCTAACGTCCCGCCACACACCTTCGGTTCAATGAAACCATTGTGTCACTCATCGGTCAAATAAGATTTTTTCTGATATCTGCCTTTTTATCCAAATGCATCTTCATTCTTTCAACAGGTGCGCTAAAGTTAGGCACTTCCGGACCACTGTTCCTTTGAAAAATCTTTCCGGCAGCTCCTATGCCGGTGTTCTTCCGCCACAAATAGGTTAACCTGAATTATGAACATTTATCTGCCTTTTGTCCAGCGACGCCACATCACGCAAAATCTTATGTTTTTATTCGATATTCAAACTATTCACTTGTTATACGTGTGAATCCTTTACTAGTTCTCATTGTTTTATTACAAATAACTCCATGGGTACTAAAGAAAAACCATCCCAGTCTGAAAAAGATGCTAAAGCTCAAAAGAGCCGCAACGAAATAGCCGCAAAGACAAAGCTTCTTGCCAAAACCGTTGCTAAGCGACCTTCGGACAAAGGGAAAAAGTTAGCTGGTTTTGTCCAGCTTCTTTATCGTCAGTGGAGAGCTGATAAATGCGGCCTCCGTACCGGTTCGCTTACTTTTACGACTGTTTTATCTCTGGTTCCCTTAACGGCTGTGAGCGTCG
>JAABSF010000238.1 GCA_011390535.1 Deltaproteobacteria bacterium
CTACAATGGGAGGGCCTGAGATTTTATGGGAAAGCTCTTTTTCCCAGAGGGTTTTTCCTGTTGCTCCATCTATAGACGTTAGTGTTCGCAGTCCGTAGCCAATAAAGAGTATGTTGCTTTTTGTTAGTGCGCCGCCACGTAAAATCGGACCCCCGAGCTTTTTTTTCCAAAGGATTCTTCCTTTTATGTTCAGACAATAAAGCTCGCCTAGACGGGTGCCGATGAAGATGTGCCCTTCTGTATTCAGCACCGGTTCAGCCTCTACGCCTCCACTCACTTTTATCCGCCAAGCTATCCCTTTGTGGATATTGTCGGGACCCTTTTTTCCAACGTGGCCATGAGAAGGGGGTGCGCCTCCTACGACGGGGTGACTTTTCAAAAAACGGCTGAGAGGCTTTTCCTTAATAGCTTTTTCAATGAAAGCTAAACGTTTGAGTCTCTCTAACTCAGACTCGAACTTAGGCTCCGAGGGCAAAGTGTGAGAGAGGTGTTTTGCGTATAGTTTAAGTTCTTTATAAGCTTTTCCATATTGCCCTGTAATGGTCAAAACTTCGGCTTTTTCCCTGTGCACCATTAGAGGGCATCCCTCCATTTTCAGGGCCAGTGAAAAAAGTTTTTCGGCACGAGCGAAGTTGCCCAGCGCTGCGTTTTCACGAGCCCTCTTCAGTGTCTGTTGCAAGGCGCTTTCTGTAGAAGGGTCGGCGGGGGAAGATAACCGAGATCTGTCATTTCGGGTTGGTTTTTTCTTTAAAGCTTGTTTTTCCGCAGCAGATCTTCTTTTTGCGAAAACTCCACTCTCTTCATTAAAAGAGGAAAAAAACACCACCAAAAAGAAAAACAGGAATACTGTATGATGAAAGAAACTATGTCCTAAAAAGAAGTATCTCGGCAGGATCATTTAGGGACTTTCTTCCAATCATCTAAAAATTTTTGAATACCGACATCAGTCAAGGGGTGCTTAACGAGCTGCAGCATTACTTTGTATGGAATAGTAGCTACATGTGCACCCATCAGAGCAGCTTCATTTACATGTATGGGATTTCGAATTGATGCAACCAAAACCTGTGTATCAAATTCGTAGTTTTCATAAATGTTAAGTATCTGCTCAATAAGATCCATCCCGACATGCGCCACATCATCCAGGCGACCCACAAACGGGCTTATGTATGTAGCTCCGGCTTTTGCCGCCAGAAGGGCCTGGTTCGGGCTAAAACAAAGAGTGACGTTTGTTTTGATGTTTTCTTTGTGGAGAGTGGTGACCGCCTGTAAGCCTTCTGCTGTGAGCGGGATTTTCACAACAATGTTTTCATGAATAGACGATAGATGTCGAGCTTCTTTCAGCATGCCTTCAGTATCGGTTGAAGTAGCCTCAGCGCTTATGGGTCCGTCGACTATTGTAACGATTTCCTTAATTATCTCTTCGAATGGTCTACCGGTTTTTGCTACGAGAGAAGGGTTGGTGGTCACTCCGTCTACCAGACCCATGGCGTGCGCTTTTTTTATCTCGTTTACATCTGCGGTGTCGATAAAAAATTTCATGCAATTAACTCCCTTTTTTTCTTAAGTACTTCTTATTTCACCTTGTCTTACATAACGCTTCCGTTTATATTTTGTTTTCCCGGAAAAAGAAAGATTCAAGAGCACGTGTCTTTGCAAAGGAGCCGGCGATGGAAGATGTACAACTCAGTATAGGAAACAAATTAAAAGATCTGAGAGAGTCAAAAGGCCACACTGGGTACCAGTTGGCTCAGAAGGCGGGGATCACGGAAGCAAGGTTGATGGCATACGAGGCGGGTTATGCCACTCCCACCATCGCGACCCTGATGAAGATCTCACAAGCTTTAGGGGTCGGGATGGGGTTCTTTTTTCAAGATGAGGTTGCCCCAAACCGTGTGGAGGTTGTAAGAGCAGATCAGCGACGACCGATGCAGCATGGTGAGAGCGAGGACGAGGGGGATGAGATCTATTATAAATACTACACTCTCTCTCCCACTTTTCCTGATACGCGAATTCAGCCCTTCTATATCGAAGTGGATATCGTTAAGCCTGAAAACATTCAGCCTGCAGTCCACCCCGGAGAAGAGTTTATTTTTGTTCTGGAAGGGACTATTGAATGGCACGGTCCGGATGAGGTAAAGAGGCTTGGTCCAGGGGATTCAATTCATTATGATTCAAGTATCGCACACAAAATCGTGGGTATAGGCGAGAACAAGCCTAAGGTTTTGAGTGTGGTTTACCAACCACCTGAAGGTACTTGATCGTAAGTTAGAGTCTGTTGCAAAAGCTTCTCTTGTTGGAGGGTTGAGGCGGGGCGAGCCCGTTTCCTTGGTTGCGGCTCTTTTAAATAGCGCTGCTATTCCAGTATCGCAGCGCCTTGCGTCCAGACCCACCGCGCTCCCGGCTCCTCGGTCTGTCATTTTGTGGCTATTTGTGTAAACGGCGTAGTTGATTCAAATGCTTACCAATAGATTCAGACATAATAAAGAGCGCACGCTCGTGTTTTCGTGTCTGTTCTTTTCTTTGTTTTGCTGCTTTTCTTCTTGTTTAAAAAAAAATGAAAGAAAAAAGCTCCCGCAGCCCAAAGCAGCCCGGCGGCCTGTGGGCCAGGGAATACTAATACAAACAAAGGCAGCCATCGACTATCTGGAGATGGTTGATTCGGCGGTAATAGAGCCGCAGAATAACTATCGTCCATTGTCCCATGCCATAGCAGCGTTTTACGGATGGGATGATCCCCAAGAAAAGCTCAAGTACATTTATCATTTCATGCGAAGGTTTTGTCTCGCTCGTATAGAGAATCGAACCAAATGTGGAAATGTGAGGACGGCTGCAAATGAATCCAGAAAAGCATTGTATGAGGATGCCCTCTGGGTGAGCAAAGAGATGAAGAGGAAGGAGATCCCTTGGAAGGACCATCATTCGGTAATTGACGATTTAATACAGGCCTTAAAGTCAAGAGTCGAAAAGCTGCCGGAAAGGATTTCGAAAGAGACAGCACGGTGGCCATTGACCGGACTTCAAAAAGTAAAAAATTGTGAGTTGTTGGCGGGGAAGAATGTGCTGCTGGAGATTCGAAAAGATGATGTCTGGGTGAACGGCGTAGAGGTGACAAAGCTTAAAGACGGAGAGATTCCCGCCGAGGCTATAGGATCGTTTCAAGGTTTTCTGGTTGCCGGTGTTGATGCAGCATCCAAAGGTGAAGGTAGAACCACTGTTGTCATGAGAGTTGAAGGAGAACTATCGGAAAAAACATTGAGACATCTATTTGTTCTGGCGGCAGAGGTCAATATTAGAGATTTGGCCTTGAGGGTATATAAGAAAGGGGATTTCGAATATCCTTGTGTTTTAAGAATCAAGCTTTATGGGGTCCTCGTACCCCCCCCGAAGAAGGTTGTTTTTCTGGAACGTGACGAGTTGATTTTTTATGAAGGTGACAATCGAAAGGTTTTGGGAAAGTGCAACAAGGAGGGGGATGAAGGATTCAGGCATGAAAACTTCAAAGAGATGGGGGGGTTTGTCATTAAGCACACATCATGGGATTGTTTGATAGAAGCTGTTGTGGAAGCTACGGACAATGGAAAGAAAACACCGGCTAATATTTGGCTGGGGAGCCCTCTTGTAAATGAAAGAAGGTTAGGCAGCGGAGGATCGAATATGGGAGAGTTATTGGGAATCAACAGGGGTGGTGGATTTGGGATTGCTCACCCCCACCATCGTCCCTGATTTTCTTCGAGGCTCAGGGTCTCTTTTGAGACCTACCATCGTCCCTGATTTTCTTCTTAGGGGTGAAGGCTTTGTGTTCACCCCCACCAACGTTGTAGAAGAAGAAGGAGAACTTAATAGCTTACTCGCCTCATTCATTCTTTCCGATATCTTAGATAAATCCGAAACAAGATCATCCATGTGTTTACGGCTCTCAGCGGCCATTGCTTCAAGGGATCTCAATTCTTCAAGTATGCTTTTTTTTTCCATAAGATAATGTTAATAAGTTCAACAGACTAGGTCAAGTCCCATTCATGGCTTCTTGTGGGCCTGCTTGGGGTGGTTTTCCGTTAGATGGTGGGATTTTAAATTTTGCAGTGGCCGGATTAATGGCTGAATATAATTGAGCCGGCCCCAAGGTCTTTAGACACAGGAGTTGCATTTATGTTGAAAGTAGGTCTTTGTGGAGAAGGGGGAAGGGGAGTTCCGGATATAGAAGGTCTCCAGGTTTTTGAGATTCGTGCTTCAGGGTTGAATTTACCCTCAAATAAAGTCTGTAAGGAATGGAAAAAATCCGCTCCCGAGGAGCTGAGTTTTATGATTCGAATACCCGAAGGAGTTTTTTGTCCCGGCGGCTCCGATGCACCTTCAGGTTTTCTTGCCTCACCCAAAGATGTGACCAAATCCTGGAAAAAGGTAGTTGATTTAGCCGCAGAGATGGATGTGGATACATTGTCTTTTGCTTTGCCTACCTGGGTTACTCCAACAGAGCATAATCGAGAAAAATTTCTTTGGTTCCTGAATGATGTTGTGGCAGGTGATTTTAGGGTTGTCTGGGAGCCGACGGGGTTGTGGACGGAAGAAGATATAGGTTTGGTTGTGAAGGATTCGAATATCATTGTCGGCATAAACGAGATACCTGATTGGGGTGAAATTGGAGAAGAAGATTGGCTTTTTTTTAGATACAGAGGGCTTGGAAGATCTCGGTTGTCCGGTGATGCGCTGTATGATTTGGCCGAGTTTTGTGGGGGGCCATGGTTGGGGGTATGTTTGTTGGATGTTCCCCGTCCGAGCAAAGACTTTGAGGCATTGATGAAAGCCCTGGAAAACAATTTCTTTTAACCTTCCGCGGAATAACCGAGAGTTTTTAGGTGGTGAAAATGAACCTTCTTTATTAGGTGATCAATGTCTCTGTCTTATCCGGAAATCAAACGTGTCGTAGAAGAGTTGCACCCTGATATCACAGGGCAAAGAGTCAGGAAGGCTTTCCAGCTGGATGAAGAGACGATAGCGCTGGAGCTGAGGCAACCCAAATATCTTGTCTTATCGGTTCATCCCAAGGGTGCGCGGATACACAGTTCACCAAAAATAGAGAAATGGGGAAAAACCCTTCGCTTCGGGGCTTTAATCAGAAAAAATATAGTTGGGCTGTTTTTGGAGCAGATTGAGGTTCCCGGACCTGATCGGATAATT
>JAABSF010000024.1 GCA_011390535.1 Deltaproteobacteria bacterium
CCTCTGCTTGTGTTGATCGAAGGCGTGTGGCCGGATCCTCATCCAGAGGAAGGGACGGTTGGCGACCCCATTCCCTGGGCCGTTGTTTCGGACGCAATGACCGCGGACCATCTTTTTGTTTCATTCAATCAGAACCTGCAAGTATCGAAGATAAACCCGATCACGCAGTCGCCGGGTGCGGCTGCTAGCCTGGAGTTGTCAAATAGTGCGGCGACTGCGGGGACGTTGGATGCTGTCATTGTCGCGGAAACACCAGCGCCCGCGCTTTTCCGTTTCGGCGGGCTGGACTTGAGCGGCGCGGTTTCCAACACGTTGCTCATCGGATTGCCTCATGATTCACGGTTAGGCTGGCGGACCGCTGAAGAGATCTACGGTTCGCACGCGGCCGAGGGGCCCCATTTGCACGAACCCAAGTTGATCTTTGATCGTCGGGCGCAGCGCCTGGTGGTGATAGGAGATGAAACCGACGGGTTCGGTCCTGCGCCCGTTCCCGGGCGTTCGCACCGGGTGTGGACATTTGATCTGAAAACCGGAAGGTGGGCCGAGATCGGGGGGTTGCCGATTCCGGAGTCGATGAAAGGCTACACCATAAACGTGGATACGGCCCGGAACCGGGCGTTGTTGGTCGGCGGTAACGGCGCAACCCATCATCATACTGTGGTCTATGACCTGAACCTCTCGACATTGCAGGTCACGGAGATGGTCACGGTGGTTTCCGCAGAAGGCCCGGGCGGGCTGGAAGATCACGGCGCCTCGTTGGATTCGGCGGGCCAGGCTCTATATGTATACGGCGGCTGGTTGGACGGCGCTCCTTCGGCAAAAGCTTTCAAGCTGGACCTTGTATCGCGGAGGTGGGAATACCTTGGAGAAGGGCTGGAAGGTCCCGGTTTCATGGACAAGCCTTTTGTGATGTATCACAACTCCACGAACCGGCTGTGGGTGGCTGACCGTGGTGAGGGCGCGCCTGCGCAGATAGAGTATTGGGGGCTTGATGAACACGGCTGGTTGAAGCGGACCACCCTGGAACAAAGAGACCCGGATGATTGGGAAATAGATGGCACTTTTTCCGTCGGCTCTCCCAACCGTCATCTCGTTTATGTGCCGGATACGCATGAGCTGCCGGGAAAACTGCTCCTGGCACGGCTGGTCTCATCCGACCCGACACTGGGGCTCAGGGTCACGGATTCGTCGGGGAGATTGGTGGGCGAGGATAATTCCACCGGGAATGAAAACAAGGTTGCGTTTTACGGAAGCGGTGGTTACTGGGCCGAAGTCGTCGCGGGTGAAGGTCACGACCCGTCCACGCGGCCGGGCTATGAGCTGAGTTTGCATGAAGCCGAGCTTCAGGAAGTGGCCGAGTACACCGGGGGCGACCGTGTATCAAAGGTGGTGGTAGAGGGAGAAACTGCATATCTGCACAGCGGAAAATTGCTGCAAGCGGTTGATCTGAGCAATCCGTTGACGCCGCTTTTTGTAGGCTGGGCATCTCTGGGCGGAAAGGGAATCGGCCTGGATATGTGCGGCGGTAGACTTTGCGTTTCCCATTCCACCGGCCGACCGAATCTCTCGGTGGTGGACATAAGCACACCGTGGCAACCGGTGCTTCTCGGCACCGGTCGGGTTCCGGGGCAGTCGCGGGGAATAGCGGCAAAGAGCGGTTCGATTGTTTACACCGCAGAAAGAAACAAGGGTGTTTCCATCTGGAACACTGCAAACCCGGCGGATCCTCAAAAGATGGGGAAAATCGAAACTGCGGGCAACGCCATACTCCTGGAACTTTCAAGCAATCTGCTCTTTGTATCCGGTAGGGAATCTGACGGAATTGCTGTTTACGACGTTACAGACCCTGCGGCCCCGATGTTGGTGGGCGGGTTGTCGCCCGGCGGACACACCGCGGGAATGCGGGTTGACGGCGGGAAGCTTCACGTTACCATTTACGAGAAGCAATCCGATTGGGCCAAGTGCAACGCCGGCGCCTACTGCGGACCGGGGACGATCACAAGGGTTTACGACATCTCGGACATCGCGTCCCCCGTGGACCTTGGAACGTATGATCCGGCGGAAAAACCCGCAGCCGAGATGAAATCCCTGAAGGGAGGGTACGTCCTGGTGAGACAAAAGGCGGGATTCAAGGTCTACGAAGCTGTTACGGCGGCCGAATAGGAAAGGTTGATGTGTAAAATGAACGGATCAACCGAAAGAAGAATTATTATCGGGGATTTCCTTCCTGCTTGGCTCATGCTATATGCGATGACCTTTTTGCTTTTATCGGTGGCGGGTGGCTGCGGTTGCAATGACGGGAAGAAAAGCAGTGTTGACGGGGATCGGGACGGAGGGGTAGCCGAGGCTGGGATAAACGACTCGGGGGGCCTGTCTGAACGGGAATGGCTTCCGTGGCCCGACGCCGGGCCGGACGGAGAAGTCGACTCCGGGCCGAATCCCAATGTCATCGTGTTTCCTGAAGAGGGTGATTACGAAACCATAGGTTTTACGAACCAGGGCCACATAATCGCTTTTGCCGTGCTTCATGAGGGTAGCCAATATGACGTACATTACTATGATATTTTGCAGCGAGAAGAGCATCGCTTGGTGAAGCCGTATTCCCAAGCACCGGTCAGCGCGTTCAATCGGGACCTTATTTACTCGGATTACACCTTTGCCGAGACCGATGTTGACCCTAACACCGAGCTTTTTGTTTACAACATAGACACGGATACTCACACGAGGATCACCGACACTCCCTGGTCGGAAATAAGACCTCACATCAACCAGGATTATTTTATGTACAACAGCAACGAAGGTTGTTCCAGCACTTCCCAAAAAAGGCTCGTGCTCATGAACCGGCACACCCGGGAAGAGACCATCCTGGCCGAGTGCGGCCAGGATCCTCACGGAGAGAGCCTGAGCGAATACCATGCAGGGTGGGTGGGCCGGCCTTCTATCGGCTATTACACCAAGTACGTTCACTACCACAACCTTGAAACAGGAATTACTCATGCAATCGATACCACGGGCGGGGGATATACGACACTTGTCACCACCGACGAGGATCACGTGGTGTGGCAGGATTCCCGCCACGGTCATCGCGAGGTGTACATGTACACCATCCCCACCGGGATCGAGGAGTGTCTCACACCCGACGAATGGGAGCAGGCCTGGCCTCATCTCAGAAACGGGCTCATCTTGTGGGCCGATTACTCCACCACCCAGGAGTGGGGCGAGGGGGGAGCGAGCCAAGTCTTCATTTATGATGTCCACACCGGGGTGGGGCGTCAGTTGACCCACCACAACGACCGGATGTGGATGCCCCGTTTCGTGGACTCGGGCTGGGCAGTGTACGCATGGAGTATCATCGGGCACAGGTCCAAATTCCATGTACACGACCTCGTGGCGGACGGGATCCTCACCCCCGAAGGCCGGGTGATTCCGTAGTTTTCGGTGAGGGCCGAAGCCTCTCCCCCTCCCAAAGCACCTAAAGTCGTAGCAGATCCGAAGAATTGGACCAATTTAAGAGTTACACTGCTTAGTATCGAGCTTGAATGCTCAAATTCAAGCTCAAGCTCAAGTTCAAGCTATACTATCAGGCTCAGTCCTTAGCTTTTTGCATGAATCATGTTGACATGAATGGGCGGTAGGGAAATAATACGGCGTTTTTTGTCGGATTGCCGACATTATAACCAAAGAGGCATGTCTTTTAGATCTTTTTTATGAATATCGAAAAAGAGAGGTTGATTGAAGCTCTTCATTACGTATGAGCCGGTGGTAAAAGACCGACAAAAAATCGGCATTTTTTCCAAGATTTTGGCCATTTAACAGGAGGAAGATGAATGAGAAAATTCAAAAGTCCGGGAAAGCTGTTTGTGATTGCGATGGGTGTGATTGCGATGGGTGTCTTTGTCATAAGCGGGTGCGACAAAAAAGAAGAGGATTCGAAGTCCAAGGATGAAACTGAAAAGCCTGCGGTGGATAAAGGCGACTCGAAAGAGGACGACAAGGATGATAAGCAAAAAGATACGGCCCAGAAAGAGGCTCCCAAGGAAGAGAAGGTGCCGGCTCCAAATCCTTTGCCCAAAGCGGATGCAGACGGTGTCGTGGCTGAGTTTCCGGCTTTTGTACCGGTGAGTGCGCCGCAGAAGTTTTCGGATGAGCTGAAAAAAGCGGAAGAGGCGCTTAAGAGCAGCTCATTCCAAGAGAAGCGTAAGGGGAGAGATGCACTGAACAAGATTATTAAAGAAAATGAAAAAGATTCTCATTTAGCTCGTTATCTTATGTCTCAAAAAGAGAGCAGCATGATCCGCCGCGGGGTGACTATGTGGAAGAAGATGAAGGACACAGATGAATATGTTGCCGTTCTCGTTTCACTGTTTGGGAATCCTTCGGATCGAGTTCGTGCCGACGCTGTCTCCGGGTTGGGTTGGGGGGTGAAAAAGGAGCAAAGAGAGCAGGCGGCGCCGTTTGTGAAAAAACTCTTGGCCGACACGAGCTGTATCGTGCGACGTCAGTCGCTGGATTGGTTGATTCGCGAGAAACGTGATTTGGGGGTTCCAAAAAAAGAAATCCTGGCGGGTGTGGATGATGAATGTCCGGTTCACAAGGCGAGGGCGCTGGAAGCTTTGGCGGACGCCGTTGATAAAGAATCTCCAGACAAAGGATTGATTGATAAGGTTACAAAATTTGCTTCTGAAAGCCCCTTTTACCATGTCCGCTGTCAGGCGCTGAAGGCCCTGGGTGACATGAAGGTCAAAAATGCGGAGAAGCTCATGGCGAAAGCCTTGGATTATCCGGCAGGCACCGCGCTGGTGGTTTACTACCTTGAAGACAAGAGCCCTTACACATTTAATTTGGCTGAATCAACAATACCCGAATGCGGTGCTTCTGCTCTCTCTGCTCTACACGGCAAGAAGTACACCGGAAGTCGCACGGAGAAGGTGAAGAATTGGCGGACGGAAATGGCTAAAAAACGAATGGCAGCCAAGCCGCCTAAGAATTTTTGCATAAGTAAAAATGACTGCAAAAAGGACGAAGAGGTTTGTTTGAAAGCTGCTTGTGTACCCATCAAAAAAGCGGAAAAGGATTATTGGAAGTATGAGCTGTTGAAGCGGTGTGCCGATAAGCAGGATCGCCCTGCTTGGAAAAACTTTACTGATGAAGTCGCTGTGGCATCAGGGTTCGGTTTGCACTGGAACGCCGGTTATCAGATCAGAAAATTTTTGAGTGAAAAAGACGGCGACGCATTTAAGAAGAACGAAGAAAAGAACAGGAAGAGGCCCTGTCCCAAAAAATAGGCCCCGTCTCAAAAAATAGTTTGAATATAGTTTAAAAGAAGAGGCTGAAGATAGCTCCACACGTGTTTTTTAATTAGGTGGAGCCGGCATAAGCTTCATCATCCAAACCCGCCTTTGATTTGTTCCGGGATTCCTGTTTTTGTGTTTGTTTTGTAAAAACAGGAGGTTAGTTTGTTTTTGTTGTGCGTGTAGTCTTTTAGCACGGTTTTACACGAAAAACTAGAAACGAAACCCGTTGACAACTTTCTTCTCGGCGATACCATATCTCACCTTACCGTGAATTGGTTGGTTTGTATGTGTACAACTCGCCTGAATGTATTCCAGGCCCATTTAAAACGCCGACCGGGTAGTGAATTATAGAGTCGGTGGTTTCATATTGATTAAGAACAGAGAGGAGAGCGGTTTTATGAAAACAGACACATTTAGAGGACGGAACTATTTGACTTTGCTTGATTACACTCGTGAAGAGATCGAAACTATCTTGAGTGTGGCTTTTGATTTGAAGCGACGACGTGCAACAGGTGAGCCCCATCGCTTGTTGGATACAAAGACTTTGTTCATGGTTTTTTATAATCAGTCGTTGAGAACGCGGAACAGCTTTGAAGCGGGAATGACCCAGCTTGGTGGTCACGCTCACTTTTTAGATTCCAATAAAATCTACAGTCCTGCAATGGAAGGCCGTGAGGTTGCCTATTCAACAGAGCGGGTCTCTGATGTTGCAAGAACTCTTGGTAGAATGGGCGACGGAATAGCTATCCGGTGTTACGGAGATCCCGTCGACTGGGTATATGGCGATGCACATGAGATGATGCGTGAGTTTACCCGGTGGGCCGGTATTCCGATCATAAACATGGAGTGCGATAAATATCACCCATGTCAGGCAATGGCCGACATAATGACGGTAAAAGAGAAGATGAACACCTTTAAAGGGGTTAATTTTACCATGAGTTGGGCCTATTCTCCCTCCGTAGAAAAACCCCGAGCTGTTCCCCAAAGCGCCATAATAGCAGCCTCGGCAGTGGGAATGAATGTAACGCTGGCCCACCCGGAGGGAATGGAGTTGGACCCGGAAGTCATAGAGGCGTGTAAGAAAAACGCCGGAGCAACCGGAGGGTCTTTCCGAATGACAAATAGTTTTGAAGAAGGGCTAAAGGGAGCACATGTGGTTTATCCCAAGGCGTGGTGTTCCACCGAGCTCTTCAAGCCGCCTGTTGGTTCAGGGTCGGTTGAAAAGGCGAAGGAGATAAACGACAAGAACAAAAGCTGGATCTGCGACGAAGAGCACATGGCGATGGCGGAAAAAAATGCAATCTACATGCACTGCCTGCCTTGTGATCGCGGGTATGAGGTCACCGATGGTGTTGTAGACGGCCCCCAGTCTGTCGCTTTTGATGAGGCAGAGAATCGGCTACACGCTCAAAAGGCGGTTATGAGCCTCTTGATGAGATGATTCTGTTTGTGGGTAGTAATTAAAAAGGATCTAATTGAGATCCGGATAAACATGCTCACATTAACCGGCAGTGGATGAGCTGAATTTTAATTTAAAGATGGGATCAATGTTTTTTCTTTTGATCCAAGGAGATATGTCATGGAATTGTTTGGAAAACATCTCATATGTACCCAAGAGTGGGCCAAAAAAGATTTGGACCGGATTTTGGAGCTTTCCGCGAGAATAAAGAAGTTTCGTTTTTCGGATCACTTCGGCAATTTGTTGAAAAACCGTACGTTTTTTATGTTCTTTTACAACCCTTCGGTTCGCACCCGTCAATCATTTGAATGCGCGGCAACTGAGCTGGGAGGGCATGCTCAGTTCTTAGAGCCTAAGAGCATGAGGTTGAAAACCAAAAAGAGCGCCGGTGAGACAGTTGAGGATGCCGCCAAAGTGATGAGTCGTTATGCCTGCGGTTTGGGAATCAGGATGTTGGAAGACAAGGTCGCCTACTATGGGCATGGCGATGAAGTGATCAGAGAGTATGCAAAACACTCAACCATTCCAGTAGTTTCCATGGCTCACGACAGGTTTCATCCCTGTCAGGGGCTGGCAGATATTATGGGGATTAGAGAGCATCTGGGGGAGAACCTGAAGAAGAAGAAGATCCTCATCACTTGGGCGCACGGCGCCCTCGCACGTTCTCATTGCTCCGTGCAAGAGGCAATGCTGATTTGTAGCCGCTATGGGATGGATGTGACGGTAGCTCACCCTAAAGGCTACGAGTTGGATGAAGAGGTCATGGAGTGGACACGAGAGAATTGCAAGCAAAACGAGTCCGAGTTCAATTTGATCCATGACCCCAAGGATGGTTATGAAGGCGCTCATGTGGTGTATTCGCGTAACTGGATGAGCAAAGATGCTTACAAAGACGATGAGTTTTTAAAGAGTGCCGAGGTCGAAAAGGCCATGGGCTATACAGACTGGATTTGCGATAGTGAGAAGATGGCCATGGGCGAGGATCCCCTCTATACTCATCCCATGCCTATCGACAGAGGCCATGAAGTGACTGACGATGTCGCCTCCGGTCCGCGGTCGATCATCTATGATGTGGCCGAGAACAGACTCCATGTACAGAAAGCTGTTATGGCGGTTACAATGGGAAATCTTTAAAAACGGTCACCCCTTTGGGGGTATTGGTTTTTAAGTCAGCCCCTAAGAAAGGATTTGTGTATGTCCGATCTCAGAACAGAAGGAAAAGCAGGTGTGGCTGTTTTGGCCATTGGTGGTAACTCTTTGATTCGTGATAAAGAGCACCAACGTGTCTCAGATCAATTTCAAGTCACTCGGGAGACTTGTCAGCATATCGCGTCGATGGTGGAGGGTGGATGGCGGGTGGTGGTGACACATGGAAACGGGCCTCAGGTGGGGTTTGTGCTTAGGAGATCCGAGCTCTCCATGAAAGAGCTTCACCCTGTCCCTATGGATTCCGCCGTAGCTGATACTCAGGGCAGTATCGGTTATATGATTCAACAATCCCTGGATAACGAGTATCGTAAGAGAGGATTGGGTCAGCACGCCTTAACGATAGCTACTCAGGTTTTGGTGGATTCTAATGATCCGGCCTTGCAAAAACCGTCGAAACCAATCGGTTCTTTCATGGAAGCTGAGGAGGCTCGAAAGATGGCCGATGTAGAGGGTTGGGACGTAGTCGAGGATGCCGGTAGAGGTTGGCGGAGAGTGGTTCCTTCTCCTGAGCCGGTTGAGATCATTGAGCGGGCTGGTATTCGGCGTTTGCTTTCCGGCAACTATACCGTGGTGGCGGTAGGTGGAGGGGGAATACCGGTCGTGAGAAACGAGCAAGGGATGCTCTCCGGGATCGAAGCCGTTATCGACAAAGACAAGGCATCTGCTCTAATGGCGAGACGGATTCAAGCGGATTTGCTTATGATCTCTACAGCGGTGGAGAAGGTTTCTCTTAACTTCGGAACTCCGGAACAAAAAGATCTGGACAAGATTACCCTTGCAGAGGCCAAGAAGTTTATGAAAGAAGGTCATTTCAAGCCAGGTTCCATGTTGCCGAAGATGCAGGCTGTTGTAGATTTCCTTGAAAACGGTGGAAAACAAGCCATGATTACCGTGCCGGAAAAAATAGAAGCTACGCTGGCCGGGCAGGCGGGCACACGAATCGTGTTGGGCTGACGGTCTTGTTTTCCGGATTCTGATTGTATTGAAAGGAGTTTTATGAAACCAGATGAAAGAGAGTCGATAATATGGATCATATTGCTGGGTTATGCTGTGTAAAGTGTGAGAAAACATTTTCTCGAGAAGACGTAGAATATGTATGTCCTGAATGCGGAGATGAGGGCATTCTGGATGTAATTTACGATTACGACAGGATTGCAAGTGATTTTAATCGGGAAAACCTGGCACAAGATCCCCGAAGGAACATTTGGCGTTATGAAAAACTTTTGCCGATTCAACCCGGTACCCCTCATCCGCCTCTAAGCATCGGCTGGACTCCCTTATACAGGTCGCTCAGGCTCGGGAAGCATTTTGGCTTAAAATCTTTGTACTTAAAAGACGATGGGCGAAACCCGACGGCTTCACTGAAGGACAGAGCTTCAGCGGTGGGGGTTTGCCAAGCGCTGAGTCAAAAGCGACCGATGATTTCCACAGCATCTACGGGGAATGCCGCCTCCTCTCTAGCAGGGATCTGTGCAAGCGTGGGTTTGGAGTGTGTTATCTTTGTTCCGGAATCGGCTCCTCCTGCGAAGATAAGTCAGTTGCTGGTGTTCGGAGCAAAGGTTTTTGCGGTCAAAGGTACTTATGATGATGCTTTTGATCTGTGCCTGAGGGCGTGTGCTGAATATGGTTGGTACTGCAGGAACACCGGTTACAATCCATATATGGCGGAAGGGAAAAAGACTGTTTCTCTGGAGATATGTGAAGGTCTGGAGTTTGATGTGCCTGACTGGATCCTGGTATCGGCGGGAGACGGCTGTATTACAGATGGTGTAGGTAAAGGTCTATGGGACCTCAAATCGTTGGGGTTTATAGACAGGCTTCCGCGGATAGCCGCTGTGCAGTCTAATGAGTCGGCAGCTATATATAACGCTTGGAAGGCGGGCACTGAGAAGATTGAGCCTGTTAAGGCCACGACACTGGCGGATTCTATATCAGTAAATATGCCGAGAGATGGAGTGAAGGCATTACGTGCGGTGCGAAAAACTAATGGAGTAATGGTTACGGTGGAAGATGAAGCTATTCTCTCCGCCGGGCGGCTTCTTGGGAAGATGGCCGGTGTATTTGCCGAGCCCGCCGGCGCCGCTCCTTTGGCCGGGATGATTTCACTTATGGATCAAGGCACCATAACACCCGAAGATCGTGTCGCTTTGATTGTTTCCGGGAATGGTTTGAAAGACGCCGCAGGCGCTTCACGGGGTGCGGGTGAACCCGTGCAGGTTCAACCGAATGGATCGGATCTGGAGTCTGCGCTGCAATCCGTCGGGCTTATCAGTTAGTAAATCATTTTAGCAACATTTGGGGGAGACGTACTATGACAAACAAAGAGAGAAAAAATCCATCTTTGAAAGATCAGGGTAAGAGGGGGTCTGTGATTTCGGTTTTTTGTCCCGCAGATGGGAGTCTCATCGGCGAGGTCAGATCCTATGAGACAGGGGAGGCGCTGGAGATTTTGGATAAGGTTAAAGTGGCGCAAAAAGCTTGGGCGGATCTATCTCAGCAGGGTAGGATATGGCGTATAAAGGCTTTTTTAGAGACCTTGTACCGTAATGCTGAAGACATCGCCCAGCACCTGAGTCGAGAGACGGGCAAATCACTATATGAGTCTTATCTCTTTGAGATCATTCCATTGATGCATCTCACAGCGTACTTTGCGAAGAACACAGAGAGGATTCTGGAGCCCAAGCGCATCAATATATCGGTGTTCAAAAATAGGGCCAGCTACATTCACTACAAGCCCCGGGGTGTAGTTTTTGTAATCTCTCCTTGGAATTTCCCGCTTTCGATACCTTTCGGTGAGGTTGTAATGGCGCTGCTCGCTGGAAACGGTGTGCTTTTGAAACCAGCATCCCTTACGCCTCTTATCGCCTTGAAGATGGCTGAGTTGTTTCGAGAGTCCGGGTTGGATCCCGACCTGCTTAGAGTTATTCCGGGACCCGGACGTATGGCTTCCGAGGTGTTGAAGAGGGGAGATATCGGGTATGTGAATTTTACCGGGTCCACTGAAGTTGGGCGAGGGGTCGCCTCTATTGCCGGTGAACGCCTTATCCCTTCTTCCATGGAGCTTGGTGGCAAGAATCCTGCAATAGTGTGTGCGGATGCCGACCTGGATAAGACGGCGAGGTCTATTGTATGGGGTGCTTTTTCCAACTCCGGGCAGATTTGCGCATCGGTGGAGAGGGTTTATGCTGTCAGCACGATTTATCAGGGATTAGTTGAGAAGATAGTGGAGATAACCGAGTCTTTGCGGCAAGGTCATCCCATTGAAGATGTAGATGTGGAGTTGGGCTCCATGACCGACGAGGGGCAATTGGAGTTGGTGTCGAGACAGGTCGAAGACGCTGTGGAGAAAGGTGCGACTGTGTTGACCGGAGGAAGAAGGGGCTCAAAAAAAGGGCTGTTTTATGAGCCGACTGTGTTGGTCGGGGTAGATGAATCCATGGAGGTTATGAGGGAGGAGAGCTTTGGGCCGTTGTTGCCCATTGTTGAGGTCCAAACCGAAGAAGAGGCTGTAAGAAAGAGCAATGACAGCGAGTTCGGATTGAATGCTTATGTGTTCACTCGAGATGGTGACAAGGGCAAGCGTATTGCGGAGTGTCTGGAGGCGGGAACAGTGATGGTAAATGACGTATTGATGACACATGCTTTTCCAGAGACTCCATGGGGGGGAGTTAAAAAGAGTGGTATGGGTAGAGTTCACTCTGACAAAGGGTTGAGAGATCTTTGTGAAGCCCGTCATGTAAACCACGAATTGATATCATTGCCTAACCCTGTATGGTATCCCTATTCATTGAAAAAGGCGAAGCGTTTTTTGAGCGCCTTCGATATGATTCATAGAGAAGGAGACACGTTAGATAAGTTGCGAGCTGTTTGGAAGATGGTTGCACCATAGTATTTGTGATCTATAGTTTTGAGAGGCAATTGCCGGCATTGTATGGTCCGATCTCAGCAATTTATTAACTGAGTCCGTTGGTTATGGATTCATCGGAGTTTTCGCCATGGAACAAGAGGACAAAAGGGAGAGGCTGGAGGGGACATCGTCGGAGGGGACATCGTCACAAGGTAAATCGGGGCACAAGGGTGGCGAAGCTTTACCGTCAGGCCAATCCAGAAGGGAGTTTTTGATCAGAGCCGGTGGGGTCATGGCTGCCGTGGGTGGAGTTGCGGGGGGTGCGGCGCTGCTTCATTCTAACGACCCCATCCGAAAAATGAAAGGTGAGGGCAAATATGGCCCCCGCTCTTTTCGTGTCTCACACAGTCCCGGTAAACCCCGCGCGGTGTGGGTCAAAGGTGGTAATGCCAAGTCTCGAATGGAGAGAGCCTTGGATGAGCTGGGTGGGCTGGGTCACTTTATCAAACCTCGAGACAGGGTGCTCATAAAACCAAACATGGCATGGGACCGTTTGCCTGCGTATGCAGCCAATACTCCTCCGGATATTATGGAAGAGATGATAAAAAAATGTCTCGATCTCAACGCAAAAGTCATTGTGGCAGAGAACCCGGTAAATGAAGCCAAGCTCTGCGCT
>JAABSF010000239.1 GCA_011390535.1 Deltaproteobacteria bacterium
GGCCAGGATTCATCCTGAGTCAAAAGATGCTTTTGGTGTGGGTGCAAACCCTTGGCAATTAGGTTCGGGTGAAATGCGCCATGATCATGTTACTGCGGCGACGATAGGTGTGGGTCGTCCCTTGGATAAGAAAGGCACTTGGAGGATGGATTTGAGCACACGGTACATGCGTAGCTGGTCAACGGCGAAATTCTTCAAATATAGCCGGTTGACTGCGATGCTTTCCGTTACGGCGGTTATTGGAGATGAATCATGAAAATGAGAAGAGCACAAAGGGGAACCGGCAACGTGTTGGAAAAGACCGGCTCCATTTGCTCGACTACTTTGCTTTTAAAGCCGGTTTTGCGAGTCTTTGTTTTTTTTGTGGTGTTTTGCCGGCTTCCGGTACTCTTTGCGACGAAACCCGGAAAGAATAACTCGGCCGGGGGCGGAGACAGCCGAGCGCATATTGTGATCATGCACGGAGAGGGTTACTTCGAACCATCAGAAAAGAAATCCGATTCAAAAAGAGAGGAAGGTGCCGGGCTTGCACTAGGGGAGGTTCAGGCGGAGGGGCGCTTCAGGATCTCCAAGGGAGGCTATGTGAAGCTCATTCTCCCCGGTGGGTGTGTATTGCGCGTTTATGGTGAGACGCGTTTCCATTTGAAGAAGGGTCTGGAGCGAGGAGCTTGCCCCAAGGTAAAGCTCACGGAAGGACGGGTTCAGCTCTCAGCGACATCTTCGAAGACCGGGAGTCTTCAAGTCAAAGATACTGTTGTGAGAGTTAAAGGGGGGACCGTGCGAGTGGGTGGGGTTGAAAATCGGAGGATTTGTTCACTGAAAGGTAACGTAGAGGTGAACATCCCAATCTCTTATTCCGCTTCATCTGAAGAAAATGGGAATAATGAAGGCGGGGAAGGTGAGGACGATGAAAACGACGAGAAAAAGAGTGACCAAAATAAAAGTGACGATATAAAAAGTTCACCTGCTGGAGATAAGAAAGCAGGGGAGAAGGAACCAGAAATAAGGGAATCAGAAAAAAAAGAAACGGCCGAAGTTGCTGAACCGAAGGATCCAGCAGAATCAGCAGAACCAGCGGAAAAAGTAGTAAAAGGCCGGGGCCATGAATCTGTCTCACAAGGTTCCGGTGATGGAAAAAAATGGTCTCTTATCCCACCAGGCAGATGCGTTACGGCGAAAAATGAGCTTGAAGACTACAATGGCGGGAGTTGGGGTGAAAAACAAGACTACGCCGATATATCAGTTCCGGAGATAACCATGGATATGGAGCCTGTGTTGCCTGATCGCAGAAAAAAGGGAGCTAAGGGAGGCAAGGAGGGTGGGTCTGATTCAATCGCCGCCAGTGCGGGAGGTTCCATGTGTTTGGACTCATCCGGCTCGGGTTCTTCAGCCGGCAATGTTCAGCAAGGCCCTTCAGGAATACAGAAACCCCCACCCAAGACAATCTTGAAGATTAAGGTTACTATTCCCGGGAGGTGATGAAGTGATGGTTTTGAAAAGAGGTCGCAGGGTAAATGGGTATAAGCTCGCCGGGATGTTGGCCTTGGTGTTGGTGGCTTTTTTCGCTGGTTGTATTGTGGAGCCGAGGGAAGAGAGCACCACGAGGGTGCATCTAAATATTGAGTTAGATCTCCCGGTTTTTCAAAAGATCTCTACCCATAACCCTTCTAAGGAGCTGCCGTTCAAGAGAAGTTTTTCAACAGTAAGTCTTTCAGAGAACCCGCTGGTCATTGTTGCGGAGGTGAACGCAATGGACCTACCAGCGCCTGCAACCGCTCGTTATGCCGGCGATCCCGGGGACGAAGACACGGTGGAATTGGGTCTGGAGGTACCGTCAGGGAGCGCTCGTGAGCTGTTTTTAATTCTTTATTATCTTGAAGACGGCAAGGTTCATACCTTCAAGGATTTGAAGAGCGGCTTGGAATTTGAGCCGGGGGATCAGTTGATTACCCTTGAGCCCGAGGAGGCGGATACTTGGGTTCTCGACGGTATACTGGAAGATGTGGGGGAAAAGGTACCTGTAAGCGTAGTAGTTGAAGATGTTCAGTCGCAGATCGAGTTTCCCGAGACCGCTGTGGAAGAGGGTCCCTTAGGGTGGGAGTTTTCTTTTGACTATATGCCTGTGGGGCGTTTTTTCTATCTTCGAGTTCACTGGGATGATGACACCTCCACCGATCTTCTCAATTTCTGTCCTCTCTTTTTCGGCCAACGGGCCAGCATCACAAAGGTCTTCAATCTCGAAGACGAGTCTTGCTGAAAAGAAGATGTCAAAAGTTAGCAATTAAGCTTTTTTGAGCATGGGCAAATCAAAAGATGTTACCCATCACCCATCATGCTCCATCCATCATGCTCCACTGTCTGAACCGCGGATCTTCAACTTTGATCTTCCACTTCTATCTTTAACTTGGATCTTCTCACATTCGGTAGTTTTGTGGTAACGTCCCGACCATGACTCTATCACCGGATGAAATGTTGTCCAGAATACTGGTCGCGGCAAGAGATGTTGGGGCCTCGGATGTTCACCTTAAGGTTGGCAAAGCTCCTATTGTGAGAATCGGCGGGGAGCTGAGGACGGTTAAAGGAGCGCCCCTCATGGAAGAGGCTACCCTCTCTGCCTTTGGTGCGGGGTTGATGAACCCTCGGCAGGCTAAAATATATGAGGAGAAGCGTGAGGTGGATTTGGCCTTTTCCACCGCGGGAGGAATAAGATATCGGGTAAATCTATTTCAGCAACGCGGGAGCACAGGGATGGTTCTGCGGATTATCCCACCCAGGGTGCCTGCTTTCGAATCTCTGAATTTACCTGAAGTTTTGTTGGAACTTTCGTCGAGGCGACGTGGGTTGGTTTTGGTCACCGGGGTTACCGGGTCCGGGAAATCAACTACATTGGCCTCGATGATAGAGCATGTGAACAAAACCAGGTCGTGTCACATCCTGACGGTGGAGGATCCGATAGAGTATGTTTTTCAAGATCAGAGCAGTATTATTAATCAGCGTGAGCTGGGGATGGATACTACCACTTTCTCTGCGGCACTGAGAGCAGCCTTGCGCCAGGATCCTGATGTGATCCTGGTAGGTGAGATGCGGGATATGGAGACGATTGAGATAGCTTTGACTGCCGCCGAAACCGGCCACTTGGTGCTCTCAACTTTGCACACAACAGATGCAGTGGAGACGATAAACAGAATTATCTCGGTTTTTCCTCCCCACCAGCAAAATCAAATAAGAGTGCAGTTGGCCGCTATTATGGTGGGTATAGTATCTCAGCGGTTGGCCATTCGGGCGGACGGCAAAGGCATGATCCCGGCGGTGGAGGTCTTGGTGGCGAACAAGCGCGTGAGAGAGTTGATACTTGAACCCAACAGAGTAAAAGAGTTAAGAGAGGTCATCGCACAGAGTCGTGATCCATACGGTATGATTAGTTTTGATCAGAGTCTCACTGATTTGGTAAGATCGGAAAAAGTTACATATGAAGAAGCGCTCTCTTGTGCTACAAATTCAGAGGATTTTGCTTTGAATTTCAGTGGGGTTGAGGGTGGAAGCGGTAAGACCTCACCTTGGTTGGAGCACGGGCAGTTTAGAGAGGGTCACCTCCCCGCAGATGGTTTGATGTTGGATGATGAAAACGATCGATTTTGATTAGCTCTTTTTTGCAATGGAGAAGATGCTTTGAACAAAGAAATTCAGACACTCATAAGACATGAAAACGAGTCTTTCGGATTTGCTGGAACAGGGGTGGTAAGGGCCGGCTTGCGTGCCGGGTTAGGGGTCATTCTTGTTACCCTGCTGGTGTTCTCTTCGGCGACTGCTTTAGGGAGAAAAAAGACGGTTACGGTCACCGGTTTTCGAGGACCCGGCGCAGGGAGTGTGCGTTACTATGTCACAAGATATCTTGGCCGACACTATGAAGTGGTTCCCATCGCGAAATATGTAAGAACCTCTAAAAGGCTTGGGGTTAAGGTGACCGGGCCGAGGAATATCCGCAGGATATGCAGGGAGGCAGAGATAGATGCGGTGGTGTTCGGGAGGATTCTCCGCTCTAGGGGGCGTTGGTGGCTGAGGCTCTCGATAAATGACGGCGCAACCGGGAGGCGCATTAAACGTTCGGTGATACGTCTGCGAGGTCCTCGGCTTAATTCCTCTTCGCGATATAGCGTACGCGGAACATTAAAAAAAGCTATGGAGCGGGTGACAGGGGTTACAAAGCGAGAACCGGAGCCTGAGCCAGAGCCTGAGCCTGAAGTTGATCATATGCCGACAGTGGACACGGAAACAGAGGGCGAAGAGAAAGAAAAAAAGAAAAAGAAGAAGCCCATGGGGCCCAGATCTTCTTGGACGAGCATCGTAGAAGGTGGGGTAATGTTGGACGTAGTTGGGAGGAAATTCGTTGTGAACCCGACATCATCCAACCCGGATTACAGGACTACAGGGCTGATACCGTCTCCCGGTTTTTGGTTTGAGATCTATCCAGGGGCTTTTATAACGAACCAAAGAATCTTGGCTAACTTTGGGCTGGGCTTTTCATGGAGCCGCTCGTTTGGGGTTACTTCCAGCACTGAAGACAATGGAAATGGAGAAGATATAAAAACCACCTACCAGAAAACCGACATGTATTTGACTTTCCGATATAATATTCTCCAATCGGACAAAAGCCCGGAGCTAAAACTAAGTTTTGGGTTGGGGAACCAGCGGTTCATGTTCAACATCGCAGGTGAAGGGTATGATTCCATAAAGGCGCTTGGGGTAAACTATTGGTATGCCAAACCCAAGATCTCGGCGAGAGTCCCTTTGGCTCTCGCGAGGCTCTCCTTTGTGTTTGGATTCGCCGCCGTGTTGCCTTTTCAGAAAGGCCCCGTGGAGGAGTGGTGGGGCTACGGTGACACCAGCGCGTGGGGTATAGACATCCAGGGTGGGCTTGATGTCCGGGTTTATTGGCGGGTTCATGCCTTATTGCTTGGGCAATATACACATTATTCCCTCAGTTTTGCCCAGCAGGGAGAGCTGGGTTGGGATTACTCGATTGAGGGCTCCGGTGCGGTTGACAGGTACTACGGGTTGATTTTGGGGGTTGGGGTCAAATATTTTTAGAGTGGTCGGTCGCCGAAGACTAAATGTAAAGGGGGTTATTTGCTCTTATAAAAGGG
>JAABSF010000240.1 GCA_011390535.1 Deltaproteobacteria bacterium
TCTTGGCGGCTTTTTTAGGGGAAGCCTTTTTTGCGGCTTTTTTGAGGGCTTTTTTCACAGTTTTCTTGATAGGCTTTTTTGACGCTTTCTTGGCAGCTTTTTTAGGGGTCTTCTTAGAGCTTTTTTTGGAAGTGGCCTTTGCAGCCGATTTTTTTACTGTGCCCGATTTTTTTTGAGGGGAGCTTAGTCTCTTTACTTCATCGCGAAGGGCCGCGACTCTGTCTGTTCGTTCCCAAGTGAAATTTTTGCCCTTTCGGCCAAAATGACCATAAGCCGCTGTATCCGAATAGATGGGTTTAAGTAAATCCAACTCTTCTACAATCACTCCAGGCCGGCAATCAAAGACCCCCTCTGCAGCTTTGGTCAGGATTTCATCATCGACTTTTCCAGTGCCGAAAGAGCTCACCAGCAAGCTTACCGGTTTTGAGACACCGATTGCATATGCGAGCTGAACTTCGCAACGATCCGCCAACCCGGCGGCCACTATGTTTTTGGCCATGTAACGTGTGTAATATGATGCTGAGCGATCAACTTTGCTGGGATCTTTTCCCGAAAAACATCCACCCCCATGACGGCCCCATCCACCATAGGTGTCTACTATAATTTTCCGTCCTGTAAGACCTGAGTCTCCCAGTGGACCGCCGGTAACGAATCGACCGGTGGGGTTTACGTAATACTTCGTATGGCGGTGAACCATCTTTTTGGGAAGGATAGGATCTATGACCTCTTCCCGAACAGCTTTTTTAAGTTTGTTCCAGGAAATGTCAGGTGAGTGTTGTGTCGAAACGACCACGTTTTCGATACTCACAGGCTTGTTATCCACATATCTTATAGAGACCTGGCTCTTTCCGTCAGGCCGCAAAAACGGCAGCTTGCCGTTTTTACGGACTTTGGCCAGTTGTTGACAGAGTTTGTGTGCCAACATGATGGTCATGGGCATCAACTCACGAGTTTCATTTACGGCATAACCGAACATCATGCCCTGGTCACCAGCGCCTTGATCTTTCTTTGTGTATGCCCCTCGGCCTTCTACACCTCGGGCGATGTCCAGCGATTGTTGCTCGATAGCCGCCAATACGGCACAAGTTCGGTAGTCAAAGCCCATATCGGAGTTTACATAGCCGATTTTCTTTACCGTATCTCTTACAATTTTTGGGAGGTGTACATAAGTGGTGGTGGTGATTTCACCGGCGATGTTTACATATCCTGTTTTTACAAGAGTTTCACACGCCACGCGACAATGTGGATCATCATTGATAATACTGTCTAAAACGGCGTCGGATATTTGATCACATACTTTATCGGGGTGACCTTCGGTTACAGACTCAGATGTAAAAACGAACTCGCTCATTTTAAAAACCTCCAGGTTCAAAGCTTTTCTTTTCCATTTGCACCGTTTTGGGTTCAAAAAGAAAAAGGATAAGACGGAAACAATTTGTCGGAATCGAGGCACAGTTTTTTACCTTAAGCGCCATAGTGTCAAGTAATCCTTTTAGGAAAAATTCTTAAGAACGAAAAAAAACGCTTTAAGAATCCAAAAGTTACCGGAAAAGGTTGTTAATAAGTTTCGGAATACAGCTTTAAAAAGGGTGTTTTTCTTTTTCGGTGATTTTTAACATGAAATCGGTGTGTGTTGTGTTTTGCATACTGTGTGACTTTGTGTTTGCACTGCGAACTTAGAAGCTTGATTACGACAAAAAGCGTTGCTAAGTTCCCATGCGAAAGCAATCGATATGAATGGTATTTATCCAAGGGAGTTTTAAAAGATGAAGATTCACGAATATCAAGCCAAAGAAATCTTGGCGGGCTTTGGAGTGAGAGTTCCACGGGGGCGTATGGTTGAGTCTGCTGAAGAAGCTGAAAAAGCTGCGGCTGAGCTGATGAAAGAGACAGGCTGCAAGGTTGTTGTAGTCAAGGCTCAGATTCATGCAGGAGGCCGAGGAAAGGGCAGGTTTAAAGAGCATGAAGACACCGGCGGCGTGAGTTTGGCTCAGACTGTGGGGCAAGCGAAAGAGTTGGCCGAAAAAATGCTCGGTAGCACGTTGGTTACTAAACAAACGGGGCCGGAGGGGAAAAAGGTGTCTAGGGTCTTGGTGGAACAAGGCTTGGAGATAGTTGATGAGCTTTATGTAGGGATGGTGATCGATCGAACCAAAGAGCAAGCGGTTATGATGGCATCAACAGAAGGGGGAATGGAAATCGAAGAAGTAGCGGCCCAACATCCCGAAAAGATAGTTGCCGAGCCGATTCATCCAACATTGGGGTTTGGTGGTTACGGAGGTCGAAAGACAGCAGCTAAGCTGGGTTTGAAAGGGGCCACTCTACGAAAAGCCGGTGTGTTGCTTTCTTCCTGTGCCAAGGCTTTTGAGGGCTTGGATGCTTCATTGCTGGAGATTAACCCCCTTATTTTGACAAAAGATGGTGATGTGGTTGCTCTGGATGCAAAGATTAATCTGGATGATAACGCAGACTTTCGTCATAAAGATCGCGAACAATTGCGAGATCCAAGTGAAGAAGATGCGGCTGAAGCTGAAGGCAGGAAATGGGATTTAAACTATGTTTCCATGGAAGGAAATATCGGGTGCATGGTAAACGGTGCCGGTCTGGCCATGGCTACGATGGACATAATAAAGCACCACGGCGGAGAGCCGGCCAATTTTCTGGATGTAGGTGGAAGTGCTCGAACCGAGCAGGTAGCTGCTGCATTTAAGATAATTACTCGTGATCCCAAGGTGCGAGCTATTCTTATCAATATCTTCGGAGGAATCATGCGCTGTGATGTAATCGCCGAAGGTGTGTGCAAAGCCGTGGAGGAAGTCGGGTTGAAGGTTCCTCTTGTGGTGCGGCTGGAAGGGACCAACGTAGATAAGGGAAAGAAGATTCTCGCTGAATCCGGGCTTCGTATAGTTACTGCGGCGGACATGGCCGACGCGGCTGAAAAGGCCGTGGAGGCAGCCCTTGCTTAGGGTTTTAGATGTCACGGATGAAAAGCGGTAAAAGCTTTTAGGAGAAGCAGTAAATCAAGTAACAAGAACTCTGTGGGCGTTGCATCTGAACAAGGTTTGGAGGAAAAAGCCCATGGAAAAACCTCTGAATGGAGGGTCGGCAAATGAGTATATGGTGTGACAAAAACACTCGGGTAGTTGTTCAAAATATAACCGGCCGTAATGGGAGATTTCATACGGCCACAATGTTGAATGATGGAACAAAAATAGTAGCAGGCGCGGCGCCGGGTAAGGGTGGAGAAAAAGTCGAAGGCGTACCTGTCTTTGACACTGTCTTTGAAGCAGTGGAAAAAGAGGGCGCCAACGCTTCACTTGTCTTCGTACCGGCACCATTCGCGGCTGATGCAATATTGGAGGCTGCAGACGCAGGAGTAAACCTGGTGGTGGCCATAACCGAGGGCATTCCCACCTTGGATGTGGTTCGCATAAAGCCTCGTCTGGAAGAGTTAGGTGTTCGGCTGATAGGGCCTAACTGTCCGGGTATTATTACGCCGGGGCAGACAAAGCTGGGGATTATGCCGGCCTATATTCACACCTCGGGCAAGGTTGGGGTTGTCTCCCGTTCAGGGACCTTGACATATGAAGTGGTTCATCAACTCACGGCATTGGGACTCGGACAAAGCACGTGTATTGGTATTGGAGGAGATCCCATTGTTGGCACGAATTTCATTGATGTCTTGGAGGCGTTTCAGGCCGATGATGAAACTGAGGCAATATTCATGATTGGAGAGATCGGTGGATCTGCAGAAGAGCGGGCCGCAGAGTTTATTGAAGAGAAAGTCACCAAACCGTTGGGCGCATTCATCGCCGGCCGGACAGCTCCTCCCGGTAAGCGAATGGGGCACGCCGGCGCAATAATCGCCGGAGGTAAAGGAACGGCGGCGGATAAAATAGCAGCCCTGGAGAAAGTTGGGGTTGAAGTGGCCCAGAGCCCCGCAGACATGGGTGATGCCATGAAACGGGCAATGTCGGCAAGATAAAGGGTCTTATGTTAATCAAAAAAACAATCCCTCAAAAGTGGAAGAGCATGAAGTTCTCATTATGACTGAGAGTCTCAATGAATCCGGTGACGGTGTCTTTGATCCGTCGGCTCTTCCCTTGGAAGAATTGCGCACCCGTTGTGTATCTGAGCTTGGCTTACCTAAATATCGCGCCGACCAGATCTTTGCCTGGATTCACCGCCGTGGGGTGACTGATATTTCCAAGATGACTGATCTCTCGAAAGAGCTGCGGGAAGATCTACTTCAAAAAGCTCGAATTCAAACGTTGAAAGCTGAAAAGATTCGGAAGACCTCTGATGGGGTTACAAAAGCGACGGTTCGCACGGTTGACGGGCACTTGGTGGAAACCGTGATCATCCCTGAAGGGGACAAAGTCACCCAGTGCATATCTACTCAGGTGGGGTGCCGTATGGGTTGTGGGTTTTGTGCTACCGCACAAATGGGGTTTACTCGCAACCTCACCGCCGGGGAGATCGTTGGGCAGGTTTCTCTGGGTAGGCAGTTGGCCGAAAAGACAGGTCAGAGGATTTCCAATCTTGTTTATATGGGGATGGGTGAACCTTTAGATAATTACGAATCAGTGCGAGATTCATTGTTGATACTATTGGACCCTCACGGCCAAGATTTTTCTACACGAAAAATTACAGTTTCCACCGCCGGGCATGTTGCTGGGTTGCAAAAACTCGCAGAAGAATCATTTCAGATTAACCTGGCGGTTTCCATAAACTCGCCTACACAAGAAGTGCGTGCTCGTTTGATGCCCATTGCTCGCCGCTGGCCTCTTTCAGAGCTGATGCAAGCTTTGCGTATTTTTCCTCTGCAGAAAAGACGGCGCATTACTGTTGAATATGTTTTGTTATCCGGGATAAATGACTCCCTCGAAGACGCCCGAAACCTCGCACGGCTATTTCGAGGGATTCCGAGCAAAATAAACTTGATCAGGATCAACCCATTTTCCGGGTGTCCTTATATGCCGCCTTCCATGGAAGAAACAGAAAGATTTCAAGATTCGTTGCGGAGAGCAGGGTACACGGTTTTTTTGAGAAAAAGTCGTGGGGCGGAGATTCAAGCCGGCTGCGGGCAATTGGCAAGTGGCTGAATATGCTCCGGGGGGTTAAAGGGGCTT
>JAABSF010000241.1 GCA_011390535.1 Deltaproteobacteria bacterium
AGGTAGTGGGGATTGATAACTTTGATTCTTTTTATGCGAGGGAAATAAAGGAAGCAAACCTGGCGGATGTAGAAAAATCTGGAGACCTTGAGTTCAGGGAGATGGACATTCTCGACAAAGATGCAGTTGATGAATTATGGAGAGAGAGTGGTCCCTTCGACGTAGTGGTTCATCTCGCTGCGTTAGCGGGTGTCAGGCCTTCACTCGCCGCCCCCATGCGGTATGCGAAGGTAAATGTGGAAGGAACCATGGTCATTTTGGAGCAGTTGCGAAAACATCCGGAGACACGTTTGGTTTTTGCCTCTTCTTCTTCAGTCTACGGTGCCCGAAGTGAGGTTCCTTTTGATGAGGCTGACCCTTGTAATCACCCTGTATCTCCTTATGCAACAACAAAGCGGAGCGGTGAGCTTTTGGCTTGGACTTATCATCATCTTTACGGGTTTGATGTTGTGTGTCTTCGTTTTTTTACAGTCTACGGTCCGCGGCAGAGGCCTGAGATGGCTATTGCAAAGTTTGTCAGAATGGTGGCGGAAGGAGAGCCCATAACACTTTTTGGAGATGGAAGCTCTGCCCGTGATTATACTTTCGTTGAAGACATTATTGATGGAACACAGGCGGCAGTTGAGAAAGATTTAAGTGGATATGAAATATACAATTTGGGGGGCAGTGGAACTATTTCTTTGTTGGAATTGGTGGGGAGTATTGAAAAAGCCGTAGGGAGGACGGCAAAGAAAAACTTTGACACCAACCAGCCCGGCGATGTGCCGATCACTTGTGCCCGTGTGGATAAGGCGGCAAGGGATTTAGGTTATCAACCTAAAGTAGCCCTCGAAGAAGGGTTGCGCAGATACGTATCCTGGGCCCAGAAAATGAAAAGAATAAAAGTTTGATGGTTCCTGCTCGGACTGCCTACCGAACCCCCGACCACAGCTCCGGCACGATCTCCACCGCTGGAAGCCCGACAACTTTGCAAATTCGTCGATTATTCGGCTCTTCATTTTTCGATCCGCCGCAACGAGATAACTATGCTGACACCATTGTGAGTTGTTTTGCGTTTATTCTTTACAGGGGTGGTGGGTAAGAATGAAGGTTCCGAATGAAACTCCCGGATCCTCAGAAGGCACGATAGTTCCATCAAGACCGTTGGGTTGGGGAGGAGGCACGTTTCCCATTGGAAGAGTAATGGGCGAATCATTATAGGTGCCTGAAACTACGGGAGAACCAAACCTGTCAAAAACATGGTGCACAGTATATTGGTGGCGCCCCGTGAGTTGTGAAGAAAGATCAATAGTCACCTGGTCTGTGTTTTCCCAGTTATAAACCACTACAAGGGTCTGGTTGGCATCATATTGATTGGGTCGCAAGAAAACAGTCTGCTCACTCTGAGGGAGCTCCGTGGTGACAACATTATTGGGAAAGTCGTTCTCCATATCTGCCCCACTGACGGATCCGTAAATAGTGTTGTCTTCAATGGTACCCGTTTCCCAATTACCCTGAAAACTGAGTCCTCCGATCTGATAATTATTGTTGAAGGTAAAATCAATATTGTCCACATTTCCTCCATATCCAAAACGAACGCTGCGGTTTTCAGGGGAGGGTGCCCATCCCATGTTTTCTTCCAAAAGGGTCCTGGCAACAGGCTGTAGACCGCCAATAAGACAGTTGTCTTTAATGCCTCCCTCATCTGGGATCGAGGCACCATTTAAGAACCAGACATTTCCAATAACATCAAATCCCTGGATGGATCCACCTTCGGTATATGCGTGCACACCAAAGGAAAATCCATAAAAAATAACGTTGTTGCTGATGGTTTTTGTTCCATCAAGGTTTTGTGTATAAATGGCATGGCCGTGACCACGATCGGGGGCGTTCCAGCCGTTATTGTAAATAAGGTTACCGTGAAGGGTGGAATTTACGGAAGGTGTCCAGAAAGAGATACCTTGGGCGGTGTCATGGATCACACAGTTAGCGATGACTACTTTTTCTCCAAAAACACCCAATCCGCCACCAAGGTTGATGTCCGAGGGGCTCGATCCAGTTTCGGAACTTACTCGGTTTGTGTCACTATCAGTAATCTCCAGTCCAATGATCTGGAGATAGTCACCACTTACATTGAGGATATGTTCGCCTTGTCCACCATTTCCGTCAATGGTGACACGCCGGCCGGGATAGGGTTTTATAACAATAGGGGAAGCAACGGAGCCACTGATTTCAACATTGAAACGGCCCTGGTAGGTTCCCTCCATCAAGTAGATGGTGTCTCCGGGCTGGGCTGGGCTCGTATTGGAGAAAGACGTGGCGAGATCCAGAGGGTCACTTTCTGTTCCAGCGGCAGTTTCCGACCCGTTTGGAGATACAAAATAACCTGGATCAAGAGAGGGGAGATCAATCTCACATGTATTGTTGTTGTTGTTGATATTATCGTTGATATTATCGTTGATATTGTCGTTGGTATTATCGTTGGTATTATCGTTGGTATTATTATTGTTGTTTACAGAATTGGAACCCTTATCCCCGCAGGAAACAACTGTAAACAGGGCAACTGCCGCCAACAAACCTTTAATCCAAAATGTTTTATTAAAAAACACGAGACCTCCTAGAAAAATCGGAATTTCGAGAACAGAAAGTATAAACCACCATTTTTTCAGAAAATCGTCAAACACCGCCTTTTCTTTTGCTCTGCACTTCGCTTCTCCCTGAAAACGGCTGCCATACTTAACTGTGTGTGCAGCTCCACCCGTCATTCAAAACATGGCTCGGTCAGTCCTTTGAATATATCCCCGCACGACAAAGACAGGTGGAGTGAATCGGCGTCCCTGATGGAAAGATTATTCTGATGAGCCTCCTAAGCTCGGCCGATCCCGTAATAAGTGAAACCAAGTTCTTTTAGATATTCTGGGTTCCAGATGTTTCTGCCGTCAAACACCACCTTTTCAGCCATATCTGAATAAACTCTCTTGAAGTCGGGTCTTCTCAGCTCAGGCCACTCGGTACAGAGCAAGAGCCCGTGAACGTTGAGGGTGGTTTCATATGGAGAATCTAAAATATGCAGATTATCATGTTCGCCAAAGGTGCTCTTGAAGGTCTCTTTTGCGATGGGATCAAAAGCCTTTATTACACACCCTCTCTCTAAAAGCTTTTTAATGATTACCAGCGAAGGAGCCTCCCGGACATCATCTGTTTTCGGCTTGAAGGCCAAACCCCACACCGCAAATTCCTTACCTTGAACATCCCCCCCGAAATGTTTAAGGACTTTTTCTACAAGCACCTCTTTTTGCGCACTGTTTGTGTGATGAGTGGCATTTACGATGTGTGCGGGAACATCGATCTCCCGGCTCATGTGCAAAAGAGCGGAGACATCTTTTGGAAAACAACTCCCACCATATCCGATTCCGGGAAACAGAAACTTGTTTCCTATGCGATTGTCCATTCCCATGCCTCTCCTCACCATCTCCACATCGGCGTTCATTGCGTCGCATAACCTGGCAATCTCATTGATGAAAGAGATCCGGGTGGCGAGGTAAGCATTTGAAGCATATTTGGTCAGCTCAGCTGAGCGAGGATCCATGGTGATTATTCGGTCATTGGTACGGACGAAAGGACCGTAGAGATAGCGTAACAGCTCTGCGGCTTTTTTATGGGAGGTGCCCAATATAATTCGGTCAGGTTTCATGAAATCGGAGACAGCGTCACCCTCTTTTAGAAACTCGGGGTTGGAAGCAACTGTGAAATCCGATGTGGTGTTTTTGCTTATTATTTCAGTAATCTTTTCAACTGTTCCCACCGGAACGGTGGATTTGTCCACTATAACAGTAAACCCGTTCAACCCTTTCGCCACCATCTCTGCTGCTGAATAGAGTTGGCTCAGATCGGCGCGTCCGTCTTCAGCCATGGGAGTCCCCACTGCCAGGAAAACGATCTCGGCATCCGCTGCAGCTCTTGTCACGTCGGTGGTGAAAAAGAGGCGCTTTGCTTTGGAGTTTTTCTTCACCAAGGGCTGAAGCCCCGGTTCATATATAGGGATTTCGCCACGGTTGAGCATGGCGATTTTAGATTCATTGATATCAGTGCACGTTACGGTGTTTCCGAACTCGGAAAACCCCGCGCCGGCGACAAGGCCGACATATCCTGTGCCCACAACACATATTCTCATTATCAGCTCCTTTTTTGCGAACAGTTCATCATGTGGACTAAAAAAGCCACTGCCCTTGTGAATATACATTGCTGAGGTAATCTCAAGAAAAATCTATTCACCGTGAACAGGTGGCTGTCCAAAAAACAGACCCTGTCTTGTAAAAGGGCAGCTGAGAGACTATTCTCCCTTCAACAAAAACCTGAAAGCATTGAAGAGACATGGACGAGCAAGCTACAGAGAAAGAACACAGCTCAGGTGAAGAGTCTGAGCGATTGAACAGCGATGACGCGGAAACCACAGGGAAGAGTTTTTTGTTCAGTTACGGGGTTCCTGTGGTGTCGGCTTTGTTGGGCGGAGGTTGTCTCGGGTTGGCGTTTCCCACCTTTGACATTTGGCCGCTGATTTTTATTTCTCTTACTATTCCGCTGTTGGGAACTCACAAACGGAGTGGGAAGGTTTTGTTTCTGACAGGGTGGCTTTTCATGGCTTGTTTTTATGTGGCCGGTTTTACCTGGATAGTGCACACACTGCGGGTGTTTGCCTACATGAGCCTTCCCCAGGCTACAGGGGGGTTATTGGTGTTCGCTTTCTCACATGGTTTAATGGGGGGAGTGTGGCTCTATCTTGTGGGGAAAACAAGGGATCTTACCGGTTTTCCTTATTGGTTGCTCGCTCCCTTGTTCTATGTGCCTTTGGAGCACTTTTTTCCGGTGCTTTTTTCCTGGCAGCTTGGCTGTCCTTTGCTTCACCTGAGGTGGGTGGCGCAAGGTGCGGATCTGGGCGGGGCACAAGTTTTGACTTTCCTGGTGAGTTTAGCCGGGGGGGCCTTGGCAGATCTTGTGGTGGGGCTTAGAAAAGAGCGGGTGGGCTGGAAAGACAGGGCGGGGTTGGTGATTTTGTTAGGTCTTTTTCTCTTCTTGTCGGGTTATGGCGCTTTTCGCGTGTGGCAAATCGAAAGAGTAGTAAGCGATGCAGAAGGGCAGGGAAGAGC
>JAABSF010000242.1 GCA_011390535.1 Deltaproteobacteria bacterium
TTATAGATACGCTGGAATGAGCTGTCATGTCACCCTTTAATTCTCCCATTACCGTCAAATCCTGTACTTCGACGTCAGCCTCTACGACACCGGTTTTCTCAATGGTCAGGTGATTTCCGAGAGCTATAGTGCCCTCGACCCTGCCTTCTACCACTAAGTCTTCGTTGCCGGTCAGATTTCCGCGGATTGTGATGTGTTGTCCGATGATGCAAGGTCCTTCTATGGCCATATTGCAAACTCCTTTTAATTTGTGATGTCGCCTATAGTGCAGGTGGACATCTTTTAAAAACTGTTCCCACGCCCAGTTTTCAAACGCATCGCAGGCTAGCAATTGAAATGGATGATGTCAAAGAGAAACTAAAACCGCTGGTCGTTCTAGATCGATTTGATGGTCGGCCCAGCGGGGCTCGATTACAAGAGATAAAGAGTTTCCTCAGGTAGCTTTTTGTTTTATTACGCCTTCCGGGAACCAGGAGAAAAAGGTTTCAAGGGTCTTTTTGCGCTTAGGCTCCATGTAATCAAAGTTTTCTCCTCTATCGATCACCTCCCAGAAGTCTTTGGAATCAACTCGATTCAGCTCGTTCCGGATCGATCTCAACCTGTCGGGACGTTCCTCTTTCATGTCTTCATATATCCGTTTTGCTCTCTCTGTGTCTCCCTTTAACAGGTAATGAGTGGCCAGCTTTATTTGGGCTTTACGAACTCCTCTTAGGGAGGTCTCTTGCTCTTCAGCTTCGGGCTCTTTATCTACTTCGAGCAAAGTGTTCAGCAAAATATCTGCACATGGACTCTTCATTTTGTCTGCCAATTCCACAAGATATGCCAAATCATAGGCAACAGTCTCTGTAACGAAAGAGAGCTTCATATTGAAAGCTACCTGAGCATAATACCGGAAGTATCCACCCACCTCTTGTGCCAGCGCAGGGAGCTTCGAAAGGATTATTTGTTCTGCAAACTGCCTATATTGATTAAACACATTATATGCAGTTCTTACATCTTTTGCGTTCAGCGTCGCCCTTAAGTATGTGTTGAAAAACTTTATGCAAAGACCGGTTGCCCCTGCGTCGCTTAATTCGAGAGCTTTTTTCCCCAGATATTTTGTATCAATGGCGATGAGGTAGTTAAGATCCCTCATCCTGTTCAGGGCTTCGTTGTATATCATCTGATATTGGCGGAGCACCTTATACTCAACCCATGTTTTTTCTTCTGAGAGTTCGGTGAGCCTGGCTGGATTCAAAGCAACGAAATCAGGGTTTTGCTTGATTGCTCCATCTATTATAAACCACGCCTCGGGTAAGGTGCTCTTGGCCCCGAGGTATTCTGAACAGAGATCATGAAGAGAATCCACGCTCCGTGACGCGATTATTTTGTCTTTGTTTTCCAGGGTGTTTAATGCAACGTCGGACAGCTGTTCTATGCCGTCAACCATTTTCATTTTTTGTGAAGAGAGATCAGAGGAGTCTTTTTCCCGGAGATTCTGAGCAGGCTCGAGGGTCTGTTCCTTTATGCGTGATACTACGTTTTCAGGATCACAAAAGTGAAATACGTATGCAAAATACGGAGTCATCAACAACACACCCACCGTCAACATCAAGTAAAGAACGAGCAACCCTGAGACGGGAACGAAATAATGTGAAGCTGCTCCGGCACGGATCACAAAGGTCATCCATAAGCAATAAACTGCCGTTACAACAAAATAAGACAAGAACGTCAGGCTGGTTTTATCCCTAATGTACATATCCGTGATACGCGGGGTATATCTCGTGGCAGCCAACTGAACAATAATCGATGCCACGGTGATTACGATACCTAGGAGGGCCGCCACTACCTCAACCAACCCGCCGACTACTTGCTGAGCATCTTCAGCGTGGATGAGGGCTAAGAGATCCCACAGACGCACTCCTTCATGTCTGGAGATTACGAAATAATCTACTAATACGAACAACAGCAACACCGACAAAGATGCCGTCGACAAGATGACAAGCGGCTTGAACCATATTCTTCTTCGTGTAGTGTTCCTGTCACTGCGGTTACCCGCTGTTGCCAAAGATGCCATTTCTAATTCTCCCACCTTACCGGCGCAAATAGTGTGCGAATACCTTCTCTGTATGGACGGACCCTCACTCTAAACGCGTGTTGTCCGCTGTCTCGACATGGGATGGCTCCTCTAAAAACGTATCCGCCGTCTGTCTTTTCTTCATTTAGATCCAGCCGGAAACCTCGACCATCTTCTATCTCGCCTTCTTCGTCCAAACCCCCTGTGTACGCCTCCACACGGATCTCTTCAGGAGAGAGATGTGCCAAATCCACCTCAGCTTCTACGCTTAATGCGCCGCCCACACTGATGTCTACACTCTCTCCTATGATCTCCACCCGTTTGATATATACCTTTTCCATGTTTTTATAAACCCGCTCCAGCCACTCGGCTTCCTCACGGCTCTTTGCGAAACCATCAGCGGAGAGACGGGCAAAGTCCTCCGTTGATTTTTCGTAATAGAGTTGATTGTATTCCTTGACCATCCGATGGTTGTTAAACTGTGGACACAGCTCGGCCATAGAATTCTTAACCCGGCGGATCCATGCTCTAGGTATGTCGGCGGTGTCCCTTTCATAGAAAAGAGGCACGATCTCTTGCTCCAGTATGTGGTAAGCCGCCTCAGATTCTACGCTGTCGCCATAATCTTTTTCTTCTTCGGAATAGGTTTCCCCGGAACCTATCGCCCATCCACAATCCGGCCTGAACCCTTCGCACCACCAGCCATCCAGCACGCTAAGATTGAGCCCTCCGTTGAACACAACTTTCATCCCGCTGGTGCCGGAGGCTTCGAGAGGCCGTCTGGGATTGTTGAGCCAAAGGTCCACGCCGCTGATCAGATGACGCGCTACTCCCAGATCATAGTTTTCCAAGAAGGCAATACGTCGCCGAAGCTCAGGATCCTGTGACGCGTGGATTATCTGCTGAATAATCTTTTTGCCCAAATCATCTTTAGGATGGGCCTTTCCGGCGAAAAGAATCTGCACGGGGCGTGTCGGGTGACACAAAATCTTTTTCAAACGGGCCAGGTCGGAAAAAACCAGCGCGGCTCTTTTGTAGGTGGCAAACCTGCGCGCAAAGCCGATAGTAAGAATCTCGGGATCCATGACTTCGTTAGCTGATTCGATCTCTTTCGGAGAAGCTCCACGAGATTCCAGTGCTGCTTCGACTCTTCTTCGGGTGTATGCCACAAGCTGTGCCCGGAGCCGGTCTTTCACCCTCCAGAGCTCGGCATCGGGAATATTAAAAATACCTTTCCAAATATCTTCATCATCAGGATTTTCAATCCACTTCGGCCCTAGATATCGATTCAAGAGGTGCCACATTTCGGCATGTGTCCATGTGGTATGATGGACACCGTTGGTGATGGATTCTATGGGAATCTCATGAACCGGAACATCAGGTGTAATGGAGTGGAATATGCGGCGGCTCACCTCCCCATGAAGCTTACTCACCCCGTTGACGAAATTGGAGTTTCGAGCTGCATAGACCGCCATATTAAAGGGTTCTTCATCGCTGTATGGGTTCCCTCTGCCGCTGCGCAGAAAGCTTTCAAAAGACACCCCCAGCTCTTCGGTGTATTGCCCCAAATATTTTTGTATCAGGTCATGGCTGAAAAGATCGAACCCGGCAGGTACCGGTGTGTGAGTGGTAAAAACATTGCCCCTTGAGCATGCTGCTTGTGCCACCGGAAAGTCCAGGTTGTTCTCGCTCATAGTGTTTCGTATACGTTCCAACGCCATAAACGCAGAATGTCCCTCGTTCATGTGATACACTTTTGGGTTTATATTCATGGCTTTCAATGCTTTTACTCCTCCGATCCCAAGGAGGAGTTCTTGCTTTATTCTCATTTCCTTCCCACCGCCGTACAAATAAGAGCCGATTCTCTGATCTTCTTGATTGTTTTCCCGTACTCTCGTGTCCAATAAAAACAGTGCAATGCGTCCCACGTCAACCCGCCATATTTGCGCGTGAAGCTTTCGTTCGGGGAGGTCAATAGCAATTTTTACCGGTGCACCGTTCTTGTTTCTTACAAGGGACATCGGTGTATTGTATGGGTCCACTACATCGTAACGCTCTTGCTGCCAGCCATCATTGTTGATGTACTGCTGAAAATAACCTTTTCTATACAACAGCCCTACGCCTACGAGCGGGAGATCAAGGTCCGAGGCAGCTTTAAGGTGATCACCCGATAAAACACCTAACCCACCGGAATATATGGGAAGACATTTAGCGAGTCCAAACTCAGCGGAAAAATAGGCCACAAGGATATCTTTTGTTTTACTAAAAGGATCGCTCGTAGCCGTTTCATCTACAAAATCAGCATGATTAGTGGATCCGGAGTTGGTGTTTTTGTGTTCTGCCATATAGCGCAAGAAGTCTCCGTGTACCTCTGAAAGATGAGTCAGGAACCCCGCGTCCACTGCTAGATCTTCAAGCAACGATTGAGGTAGCTTTGACAGGAGCATTACCGGGTTCTGCCCCGACTTGAGCCACAGCTCTCGATTTATCCGACTGAACAGGTTATACGCCTCAGGATTCCAAGTCCAATAGAGGTTTCGCGCCAAAACCTCCAGGGGGCGTAGCTGAGGTGGAACCACCGGTACGACATTGAACAGGTGGATTTTTTTCATAGATAAGCCTCCTCGACTTCATTCTGAAATAATCAACGTTGAGCAACTTGTATAGAGATCAAGCGACAATAGATCAAGTGTGTTCTAGCGTGCCGATGGTTTGGAGAGCTGAAAGATTGGATCACAGTCAGCGGTCAAAGGGTGCGCCCGGAGGTGATCATATAGACCAGGATCCAGGATATGGCCAGAGGTGCGATATAGAGAACGGAGATACGCCAGAAAGGTGTTACTTTAGGGAAAATCTTTGAATTTCTGCCGATCTCCTCTATGGGTTCATCCAGGCCCCACGCTGTGGCTGCGAAAAGGCACAGGAGAAAAACTCCCAGGCAGAGCAGAAGGTTTCCGAAAAAGAAATCCATGAGATCCAAGAACCCCATTTTTTGACCGCCCATTGTCACGATGTGACTAAGTGTTTTGGAGGCTCCGAGGCTGAGAGCGGACGGGATACCTACAACC
>JAABSF010000243.1 GCA_011390535.1 Deltaproteobacteria bacterium
CCACCGATGATCAACGAAGCGAATTCCATGATGTAAAAACATGGATTCTGCTGAGCATAGAAGAAGGTATGGAAGAACGCAGACTGGATCGGGCCGTCTTCATGCAGGAGCTTATGTCCGATGTCCCGGACGCTAATCATCTGTATGGAATCCTGGAAGAACGCATAGAGAGAAAAAATGAGATGGCAAGGGAAATCTTGGATGCGGTGCTGGATCTTCATTCCATTTTGACAAGGGAACAAAGAGAAAAACTCTTTGAAGTATTAAACAAAAAGTTTGAAGATGGACGAGTGGGGCTGATGGGTGAAAACGGGCATCCTTCAACCCGTTGCCGTTTCCGAAAAATGTTTCATAAATTGCTCCCCCACTAAAAAAAGGAGTTTTCATGGCAACCGAACCTCTGATTACAGCTCTTCTGGTTGAAGATGATATCAGATTGGCCAAGCTTACAAGCGAGTATCTCGAGAAACACGGCCTTTTGGTCACTACGGTGCATGACGGCAACAAGGGTTTAGATGAAGGACTGAAGAATCGATTCGATGTTATCTTGCTGGATCTGATGCTCCCAGGACATGACGGTATCACTGTATGTCGCAAGATTAGAGAGCGATCCGATGTTCCGATATTGATGATTACGGCCAGAGGAGAAGAAGCCGACAGAGTGCTGGGCTTGGAATTAGGTGCGGATGATTACATTCCAAAACCCTTCTCTCCGCGTGAATTACTGGCACGCATAAGATCCATAATCAGAAGAGTGAGGGGTCACATGGGTCCCAAAAGAGAGAGCATAAAGGTCGGCCCACTCCTGATGGATCCCGAATCGCGTACAGCTGTCTTTAACGGGAAAACCTTGGATCTAACAGGGTACGAGTTTGATCTCTTACTTTCGTTGGCAAGTCGTGCCGGAAGAGTCCTGAGCCGCGAGCAATTGATGGAGATGGCCCGGGGAAACGCCGAAGAGGCTTTTGACCGATCAGTAGATGTACATATCTCACGCCTCAGGCAAAAGCTGAATGATAATCCAAGATCGCCTGCGGTAATTAAAACCATTAGAGGAGTTGGATACCAGTTTGCCACCGAGGAACCACAACCAAGAGATCCATAAGAGAAGGAAAGCGCCGATAACGAAACGTCCCCTCCCGGGCCCTGGCCGAAAAAATGGAGCACTGAGTTGTCTGAAAAACACCAATTTAAAAAACCGCAAACAGTCCGTCCTATGCGTCCCAAGAGACGCATGTTTTGGAGAATATATCTCTACAGCGCGCTGATGATATTGGTTATCATAGTAGCTGTAACAGTAATGTCCTGGTCACTCAAACAAGAACCACCACACCACGGCGCTCCGCGATATTTGGCGAGACTTCTACATGAAGAGTTCGGTCAAAACCTCAAAAACAACGAGGCTCTGCGAAAACGCATAAAGGCAATTCAAGAGGTCTATAATGTAGACGCAGCGGTTTATCAACGTGATGGTACATTGATAGCATCGGGCGGAGACACTCCTCCCAAACCTCTGTCCACGAAAGAGGCATCTCGTTTCAGTGAAGACAATCCTGTGGTCCATCGCGGCTTCCAGTCTAGTTTTACCATAGCCGCTCTGTTTAACCCTGAATCACCCGAGTCGCCTTACCTCATGTTTATTATGCGGGGTCCTCACCCAATTTTTAAGCTCTTCCTCCCTTTGGGCATAATATTGCTGGTGATGGCCGCTATGGCTTTTCCTATGGCGAGAACCATAGCCAGACCGTTGGAGAAGCTAACTGAAACCGCGAGAAACCTAGGACAAGGTAACTGGAAAGCACGTTCCAGACTGAAGAGAAAAGATGAGGTCGGGGTGCTGGCCCAGACCATAGACGACATGGCCGATCAACTGCAACTACGCATTGAAGGTGAAAAGGAGCTGCTGGCTAACATTTCCCACGAAATAAGGACTCCTCTCGCTCGCATAAATGTAGCTCTTGAACTTTGCTCGGAAGAAGAAGCCGCAGATGCACAGGCGTTGAGATCCTATTTAGAAGGAATCCATGAAGATATCCGTGAGCTGGACAAACTAGTAGAAGATGTGATGGTAGTGACCCGCCTGGACCTTCTGAGCGAAGGTGACAACGAAACAGGCCTCCGCCTTCGATGTAAAGAGACCTCACTTCAAGATATTGTAAAGGATAGTCTTTCTAAATTTGAAGCTGCTCAAAATGTTCAAAGCTTAGACGTAAGCATGCCTGCTAATCCCATCAAACTAAACGCAGACAATGCTCTTCTTCGACGTGTTTTGAATAACCTGCTGGAAAATGCAATCAAATACTCGCCGAAGGATTCTGAAATAAACATCGTCGCCCAAAAAGACGAGAACGCATCTCCCCCTGCAGCGGTTGTAGAGGTTCTTGACCGAGGCATGGGCATCAACACCGAAGACATACCAAGATTATTCGATCCTTTCTACCGGACCGATAAGAGCCGGGAACGCGCCACCGGCGGCACAGGTCTCGGACTGACCCTCTGTCGTAAAATCATTACAGCTCATCAGGGCTCCATAGAAGCTGAGAAAAGAGAAGGTGGAGGTTCCATCTTCCGCTTCCGAATTCCTATCCCTGATCCCGATTCTGAATTAGAGACAAAAAAATAACCAGTCCGCCCCGATCGGATGTTAATATTTATGTTCCAGCCAAGTGCGAGATAACCGTCCTCTTGCACATATTAGTCGTTGATCTTTATGATTTACGACTCACTGCCCTGAATAATCTCGACCCAAACACCATCATTAAGGTATTATAAACACTAACTTTAATAATCACATCTAAGGAGTGATGCCGATGACTAAGCATATTTTCCATAAATGCTTCCCTGTTTGTCTGTTGCTATCATCGTTCTTTTCAAGCGAAGCGACTGCATATCAGTTGGAGCTTAAAAATGACGGCTGGACGGATGAAGCCTCCCTTGGCTGTCAGGGAGGGTTTGGGAGCGGTGAAGAAGCAGCGGTGACGTTGGGTCCGGTTGACTCAACCTTTTCTATCGAGAAGATTCAATTCGTTTTCTGCGGATCACCCGACACGGTCACTCTTACGTTGAAAATTTACCAAGAATCGGGAAACTTTATTCCCGGCACTATTCTCCACGAAGCTGATTACCAGGTCACCGGCGCTGATGATGCCTTACAGGAAATCGACCTTGTTGCCGAAAATATTCTTGTGCCGGGCGGGGGGAGCGTGAGAGTTTCCTTCATGTTTAATCACAGTGGTTATCCTGGAGTCGCTCGTGATGATGACGGCGACATAAAGAACGGACTCAACTGGATAAAAGAATCGGAGTTCGGCTGGGTAAACTCTGAAACCTTCGGGCTGACAGGTGACTGGGTTATTCGCGCCATTGTTGATGTTGAATCAGGTGGAGAGGACGCCGGAGTAATTCAAAACGACGGATCAATCCAAAGCGACGCTGCCGGAGTGGATGGTGGATTTCACCCAGACGCATCTGTATACCCCGACGGTGGTGAGAGTGATGGTGGCCTGGAACCCGATGCATCAACAGGGTGCATCACCTCTAATGATTGTCCCGGCGGGCATATTTGTCGCAACGGTGCATGTCTCGCGGTTTGTGAGACCAACCGGGACTGCGATGGCGGTGAACTTTGTGACAACGGAGTTTGTGTCCCTTTGTGCACCGATTCATCAGACTGCAGCGGCGGCGAGATCTGCGAAGACGGGCGTTGCGTCATCTTCTGCACATCCAATACTGACTGTGGAGGGGGGGAGATGTGCAAGGGAAACCGATGTGTCCCGATGACAGAAAGCAGCAGCGGCTGTGGATGCAGAGCAGGATCCGCAGGCGAGCTGAACTCCTTCGCCCTCATTGGTTTATTCCTGCTGATGTGTTTTTTATGGCGGCATCGGATAGAAAGCGGGATCATCAAGGCGACGAGACTTCTACTGCGCCGGCGGTGCAGTCGTTTTGCGGCCTTGTCTCGCCGCGCTGATCCACTTCCGGGCAACCTTGTCCGGCGCCGATGACGACGCTCCCCTGAGCCGGCAGCATCGTATGAGTGGGACCGCCGTTGTCACTCAGCTCTGTCAACTCGGCGTCCGCCCAAGTTATGTCTTCAGTACACGGCCAATCATCTCTGGCGTCGTTGTGAGTTTTTGTGGGCCACTGAAAATTATTCTCTCCGGCAAAAGGATCAAACCAACAGGTCTGTGGATTCCAGGGGGCGTTGGTGGTATTATTACTGAAAACAGTATTGTAAACCCCCAAGCTCGAGTCGGCCCTGATAGCGGCCGTAAATACAACTTCATCCCCTTCAACCATATTATCTGCAAATGTGCAGTTGCGCACCTCACCTGTCCCTCCAACGGAGAGCGCTCCAGCCAAACCATTGTAGGTTACATTCTCATGAAAAGTGGTGTTAATGATGCTGACCTGAGAACCCAGCTCGGTGCGCACTCCACCACCTAACCCGTCGGTGTAGTTCCCGGACACCAGTGAGCGTGAAAGGGTAAATTCGGAGTTTGAAATGTAGAGGCACCCTCCCCCCGCGTCGCCCCCGTTTTCGATCATGGCACATTGATGAAAGGTAGCCGGCCGTTGCTGCCCGTTGGCGGTGCGAAACACGCACCCGCCAAGCTCATTGGCGTGATTGCTCTGAAAGACCACACCGCAGAAAAACTGTTCTAAATCATCAGCGCCGTCGATGGAAATCGCGCCTCCATTACCGCCCGCTCCACCCTGATTGGGGTGACCGACTCCAGGGCAGCCCTGCGCATCACCACCAGCATAGTTTTGCCCGGTGCCGGTTGCTGTGTTTTCCTGAAAAATGCTGTTCACAAAAGTCCCGGTGGTCTGTAACAAACCCACCGCACCACCATTGGAACCAGTGTTCGCGATAAACACAGAGCCTACCACGGTGACATCCAGAGAACCCAGGGCATAGATTGCGCCGCCGCCGACATCCGGTCCCGGAGTAGCCGCATTGTTATCTAAAAAGGTGCACTCCACAACATGCAGCACTCCATCTCGAACCCTTACCGCGCCACCGGCGCCATCCGCATATCCATAAGCACACGCGGGATTATCAGGGTCGGGCTCGGTATAATCTTCTCCTTGAGCTCTCCC
>JAABSF010000244.1 GCA_011390535.1 Deltaproteobacteria bacterium
GGACGTGCCGTCTTTGGTCGCCACACCCTCTATGAGATAAGACAACCCATCGCCGACCATGCGCTCCCAGTCGTCTTGGTCTACATTCATGTTTTCAGCGCTTGCCGAGGCTTTCAAAAAGCTGAACTCGATATCCAGTCTTTTGGCGGGAAGATTCGAAATTACCTCCAAGTCAGCGTCGGTTCCTCCACCGGCTCTCAGGTCCATGCCTACAGGCCCTAAAAACTCCTCCGCGATCCGGCCGTCGGCAGGATCTCTCAGAGCCACGTCACCAATCACCACTACGTACTTCGTAAACTCCAGGCTCCACCCGTCCACAAATGCAAGCTCTACACCACCTTCATTATAAGGAAACCCCTCTTGAAGAGCTTTTCCTCCTCCCACTGCGAGCGCCAGGTCACCCTTCCCGGCTGTATCTTCGCTGACACAACCACCCGCCATCAAAAAAAGCGGTAACAAAAAAGCGCACAAAAACCTCATTTCAGTTCCTAATCCGGCTTTGTGCTGTTTTTCAAGAGGTGAAACCCGTTTCATTGCCCACCTCCTTCTCCTTCGAGTATATATGAATAGCGGGATCTCATGCCGGACAACAAAGCCAAATAAGCTTGGCTCTCTTCGTCGATGATGAACCGGTCTGATTCGTCTTTAAGGGTCAGCGACAAGAAGTCCACATTTGCGAACCACACATCCAGCTTAATTTTTAGGTATACCCTCGCTTCACCACCATCAACACTTACGAGAGGAGCTTCGGCAGGTATCTGCTCGACGATCCTTAATACTTCTTCATCCGGAATGCTGAAATTGCCTATAAACTCCACGGTCTCCTCGTCTTTCACCGCCCTGCCTTTCACAAACACCGTCTCTCCCCCTAAAACCTCTACGCCGGCATGTCCGCCGCTCACGTTGACTTTTCCCGGAGGATGAAGATGCACTTCAAAAAGCCGAACCATCCCTGCCACTCCTGTGCGATCGCCCATATCAAAAAATTCGCCCTCAAGAAGGTCCACGACATATTGCTCCCGCACTTCACCCAGCACCTCGCCTTTATCAAATTGTGCGTGGGCCGGGCAGGCCTTGGCGCTCTTGATAAAACCGCCGGTGTGGCCTCTATATGCAAGGGGCACGGACTCGTTTGAATAGAAATAAATGGGGCCGACCACAGTATAAGCTTCATCAAGGGTTATTGTCCATCCGCGCAAATTGGTGAAGGAACCAGAGCTCTCTCCGCCTGAGATCATCCCACCCACAAAAACGCGATAAGTAACCGGCTCTCCCCCTGTATTCCCGCATGAAGGGGGCACGCCGATCAGCACCGTGCCCGCAATAAAAAGTCCGGCAAGAAACCCCGCCCAACCTGTTCTTCCAGAGACCGGTTTGTTGTTGTTTCTCATATTAATATCCTCCTGTCTTGGAGCCGGCTCCCGTAACTCATCTACCGGTCCTTGGGTGCTGGGTGAAAACCATTTTCCTAATGATCGTCTTCCTTGAATCTGATCAAAAACTCCACCGTTCTGCTCTCACCCTCTACAAACTCGATCACATAGGGCACCATCTCATGTACGTGAGTATGAACATGATAATGCTCAACCCACACCTCCGGACACATATCGTTCGGGGTTCCGCCCGACGCGGAGATTTCATCGCCGTTTTCGTCCAGCACCCGGCTCAACTCTCCTTCTGTATCCAGGAAAATCACGTAATCTCCCGACTCAGCTACCGGAAACCGAAGGTATCCTGCCGACCCTGCGTCCAGCGTTGCCTGAATGATCTCGTCTAAATGAGCGTGGTGATCTTGGGTTAAAGCTTCTTCGAAACTTGAAGCAGCCTCTTCAGTATGGCGTTCGTCTTCCGAATGCATTATGCATGCCTGTTCGGGAAACGGGTTGGCCTCGATGCACACCAATGCATCTTCAGGATCTTGTTCGTAGAACCGATCACAAACGCATTCTCCATGGTCCAGGTATCCATGCCCCCCGCACTCATCTCCGCTCATGGGCTCACAAAAAGCTGTTCCGCCTTCTTCGCGGCACACATTGGACGTGCCGCAAGGTTTTTCCGCGAGATGCCCATCCACGCAGTAGTGAGCTGTGTTGTGATCGCAGAAAGCGTCTCCTTCATCACAATTTTGAGTCATATCGACGCAATGCGCTTTGTGATCATCGGTCTCCACACAGCTCAAACCAAGTTCGCTACAGTCCGTGGACCAGTGAAAATGCGGTTCCATGCCGGTTACGAGGTGGCACCACTGGATCCGGTCGTCTACACATTGCTCCCAGCCATCTCTCTCTTCGGTGCACTCGAATCCGTTGTTATTTTCATTATTTTCTGAGGAATCATCTCCGCATCCGGCGGCCCCCGTCCACACCATCGCCACTCCAAAAACCAATGCTGTGATTGTATAAATCCAGGCTTTCAGCGGTTTCGCGACAATATTCATCTATATTCTCCATGTCTCCGGTCCGCAAAGGATCCGGCCGTTTCTTTTTTTACAGCGCACAGAAATACACTCTGAAAATAATCAAAGGGGCTCTACGGCCGGAGGTGCAAAAACAGCTCTGCCGGTGTGCTAATGATTCTTGAGTCAGCCCTAAGGCCCCCAACAACAATGTGACACACCGCCGGAGGCGATCACACGACTCCACGTGCGCTCCATTCATTGAATGTAATTTGTTTTTTCAACCGGAATTTCCACTACTGCTCATCGATTTGATCAGCCGCGGAGATCGTGAAGGCTCAAACAGGAGGTGAGTTTTTGGGCGCCGTAAACAGGAAAATTTTTGATGATCCGAACGTCTTCTCCGAAGCCGACATCTTCTCAAGGGCTAACGAGTCGGCAACCCCACAGAGAACGCAGCGGGATTCATGATCGTAACGTTCGGTAAGGCAATCTTCAAAACTACAGTAATGAGTTTTAAATGATCCATGCCCGTCCCTGGATTCAACCAAAGTAACGGTTTCGAATAGTTCGTTCAGATTGAGTAAGAAACCTTTGTAGGTTTCACCGGTTATCCGCTTGTAGCGATCATCATCGTGATGTTCGCAACCATGAACCCCCTCACGATGACCGCTCTCATGATTGATCACATGCGGAACAGATGAAAAATGGAGAAAAACCGAGATCATCCGCGCACCGAGCAGCGCGACAAGACCCACGCTCAAGATCTTTTGGGCTTTGTTTTTCCTCCGTAAAAAATTCATTTTATTAATCAACCAAACATTTCAGGTAAGCATTCAATTTATTAAAAAAAGTTAATTTTGAATTTTATAATCTGAAACCAAAACCTCTGCAAGCGATTATTTTTTAAGGACGGGTTCTGTGTTGAGGTTGATAGATCAGCAGCAAAATCTATTGGTAGCTTAACAGCTCAGGGCAATCGAGTTCTATGCATTCCCGAACCATCTCAGCGTTGGGGAAATCGACACATTGTCTTTGGCCCTTGCCGGTAGTGCTGTCATCTGCTAGCATAATGATGTGGCCGCCGGGATAACTGATAAAACTGATGTGAGTAACACATAGGAACGTGAAGGAAGTTACACCGGTAATTCACGCAACAATGGAGAGAAGAACTTGCCCAGCTTGAGCATCAGGAAGATAGAAGACGATGTCTATAAGCGGCTGAAGAGCCGGGCAGCGAGCCGCGGTCACTCCATGGAGGAAGAGGTGCGCAGAATTCTGAAACTCGCCGTTATCGCCCCCGAGCGTCTCGGCGATCTTGCCCTGGAGTGTTTCGGCAATAACGGTGTGGAGCTTGAGCTGCCACCCCGTGAGGCACATGACCCTGTCGAGGTTGGAAAGTGATCCTTCTTGACACGAACATTGTGTCAGCCGTGATGTCGCGGACACCGCCGCAGGAGGTTGTCCAATGGCTCAATGATCAAGAGACCATCACGCTTTTCCTCTCAACAATAACACTCGCTGAAATAGGTTACGGGCTCTGGATTCTACCCCGCGGGAAACGTCGCCGGTCCATGGAGAGGTTATTCAATAAATTCATCAAGGAGGGCTTCGAAGGGCGCGTTCTGGATTTCGACGGTCAGGCTGCCGGAATCTATGGTGAAATAATGGGTCGACGCAGGGCGATGGGACGACCGATGAGTGTCCTGGACGGGCAGATCGCTTCCATAGCAAGAGCAAACGATCTTGCAGTGGCCACACGTAATGTCCGCGACTTTCAGGACAGTGGAATCGCCGTCATTAATCCTTTTAAGTAATCCTTGGTTCTCGCAGCTGTTTTTGCAACAGCGCTAACAACATTACTCATTGTCATTCATTCAGTCCACACGCTTCTCTGCAGCGGATCAGGGTGTCGCGTGCTATGCCGCGAGCCTTCTCAGCGGATTTTTTAAGCATGTCTTCTACGGTCTGGGGATTCTTTTCAAGAGCTTCTTTGCATTCCCTCGCCTCTTTGAAATGATCCTGGATTTTCTCTGTGAGAAAAAGCTTCGCGTGCCCGTAGCCGAAGTCGGCTCCGTCCCGTTTTCCGGTGCGGTACCACTCTTCAACGTTTTTCAGCTCTTTTTCATCTGTAAAAAGCCGGATGAGCTGCATTACGTTGCATTTTTCAATGGAGAGCGGCTCTCCCAGGGGCGTGGAGTCGGTCACGATTTTTCCGATAAGCTTTCGCATCTTCTTTTGAGACAGGAACATCGGGATTGTGTTTTCATAGCTCTTGCTCATTTTTCGACCATCCAACCCTGGAACATATGGCGCCGGGGAGAGCTTGAACTCGGGTCTGCGCAGTAAAGCTTTGCCGCGGCCATATGTTTCATTGAAGTGGGTGGCCATATCTTGCGCCATCTCGATGTGTTGAATTTGATCTTTTCCTACCGGAACAAGCGAAGAATCATAGATCAAAATATCCGAGGCCATGAGGACCGGATAGGTAAACAGCCCGACTGATGGTTTTATGCCTTGAGCTACTTTGTCTTTATAGCTGTGGGCTCTCTCCAGCAACCCCATGCCCGTGACTGTGGAAAGCAGCCAGGTGAGCTCGGTTACCTCGGGCACATCCGACTGCCTGAACAACACGGCTTTGTCGGGATCCAACCCCAGCGCCATATATGCCACCGCCAGGTCAAATACATTTTGTTTTAACGCCGCC
>JAABSF010000245.1 GCA_011390535.1 Deltaproteobacteria bacterium
TGAGTGGCTTCCACCAGCAGGCTGAATCCATCCCGATTGCCCTCGGCTGCTTTACGCGCCAGTTCTTCCATTCGGGTAATATCAACTCCGGATGCCATCTCTTCTCCCGTCTCACAAAGACAAAGACAAACACAAAATGCAGTCGCCTTGAAACCCTCAGGGCGCTGACAAAAAAACGGATGTAACTCATTCTTGCCTCAATGCTTCCACCGGGTCCAGCCTTGATGCCTTCATAGCCGGAAAAAGCCCGAAAAATACCCCTGTCAGCGCCGCTATGGCGAACGCGAAAACCACGCTGGCAGGCGAAACAGCCGTCTGCCAAGTGGTTCCGGCAGCCACCGCACGAGAAGCGGCAAAACCGGCGCCAATTCCCACCAAGCCACCGATTACACTCAACAACATGGCCTCCACGAGAAACTGGAACAACACATCCCGTCCCCGGGCCCCCACGGCCTTGCGTATACCGATCTCTCGGGTTCTTTCAGTTACCGAGACCAACATAATGTTCATTATTCCTATCCCACCCACCAACATTGAAACAACCGCCACCGCTGCCAGCAAATTTGTAAAAGTATCCGAGACTTCGTTCATGGTGGTTAGGAGCTCTTTTTGATTCCGGATATTGAAATCAGGTTCTTGTCCCGGACTCAAACGATGACGTCGCATCAACAGCGCCTCTATCTCAGCCTGTGTCGACTCCATCTTGCTCTCGGATACGACTGAAACATTGATAGCTCGCAGATAGTCGACTCCAAACAACCTCTTCTGTGCGGTGGATAGGGGAACCAAGATCATATCATCAGGATCTCGAAACCCTTGCTGGCCTTTTGCCGTGAGCACCCCAAGAACTTTAAAGTTCACCCCTTTTATTCTGATTGTCTCACCAACTGCGGTCCCGCTATCGAACAACTCCTTGTAGGCTGTTGCCCCGAGGACGGCTGTTTTACTGCGACTCTTCACGTCAGCATCAGTAAAGAACGACCCTTCGGACAACTCAAAATTGTTCACCTCTAAATATGGCGGGGTCACCCCTAAAACAGTGGTGTTGGTGTTTTGAGAGAGATATTTCACCTGAGCGGATTTACCCGCCTCCGGCGCCACCAAAGCCGCATCGCTGATCTCCCGCTCAATAGCCAGCGCGTCGGCTGCCGTCAAGGTGTTTACCGACGCGCTTCGTACGTGACGTCTGCGGCTGAACCCGGGCCTGATTACCAGCAGGTTTGTTCCCATCCCCTGGATCCTCTCTGAAACCTGACGTCTCGCACCTTCGCCGATGCTCACCATTGTTATCACTGCGGATACACCGATAATGATTCCCAGCATGGTGAGAGAAGAACGCAACTTATGATGAGCGACGCTATTGAAAGCGACTCGAAACAACTGAGCAAAAAGGTTCATGACATCACCTCTGCTTTCTCTTTATCCGGCGCACAAACGGTTCCCGCCGACTCTACTTGAATATCTATCTGTCCATCGTCGGCAGCTCGCGGCTCAAACCTCTCGTCTTTCTCCAAGACCCCGTCGCGTATCATCAGCAGGCGCCGGCAGTGTTCGGCGACTTCATGTTCATGTGTCACCATCAACACCGTTGTCCCTTCTCTATGCAGCTTCGTAAAAATCTTAAGGATCTCTTCACCGGTTTTACTGTCTAAGTTCCCTGTTGGTTCGTCTGCCAAGATAACCGGCGGATTCGTAACCAGAGCTCTGGCGATTGCCACCCGCTGTCGCTGCCCGCCTGAAAGCTCAGAAGGCTTGTGGTGAGCGCGATCCTCAAGACCAACTCGTCGAAGCGCCTCTTTGGCTTTTTTGTGAGGATCTGAAACTCCTGCATAAAGAAGAGGAAGCGCCACATTGTCCAGGGCCGAGTCAAGCTGCAACAAGTTGAAACTCTGAAAAACAAAGCCAAGCTTTCTGTTACGGATGCTAGCCAGCCCGTCGGCAGAGAGTGCCGCCACATCCTCTCCGTCCAGCAAATATTTTCCCGAGCTTGGTCGATCCAGACATCCCAATATATTCATCAGGGTGGATTTCCCGCTGCCGGAAGGCCCCATTACCGCCACCATCTCTCCTGCCGCGATATGTATGTCCAGACCCCGCAGCGCATGAACCTTATGTTCACCCATACAATAAGTCTTTGTGATTGATTCCAGATGTATCATCTCCTACCTCCCATCATGCGACGCATGTTTCTTGAAGAATCTCTTCCCCTCCCACGATTTCCCCCGCCTCCCCTTTTTTCCGATTTACCGCTTCTCTTCTTGGACTGCGACGCAATCACGATTTTCTCTCCGGCTTGGAGTCCGGACACCACCTCCACCATTACTCCATCGGACATACCCAGCTTGATCCGCTTTCGATTTCCCGCAGAGTCGACAACCAAAGCTCTTCCGCCGCGAAGGGTCCGCACAAATCTTCTCGGCAATAACACCACATCTTTTCGCTCTTTTACCTTTATCTCCACATTGGCGGTCATATTCGGCCGGAGGGCCTTGCTTCCCGCCTCATCGGCCTGAACCACAACTTCAAACACGGTCACATTGTTTTCTTCTTTGCCCTGAGGAGAGATTCTCAAAACATGACCTCCAAACTCTTTTCCCGGAAAAGCATCAGCGGTAATAACCGTCTCCATCCCCGGCTGCACCTTTGCCACGTCCGCTTCATCTACTTCCACCCTGATAAAGAGCCTGCTGAGATCAGCGATCCTGAGTAACGCCGTACCTCCGGAAACTGAATTAGTTCCGGAAGAAACAATCTGTCCGGGTTGCACCAACCGCTCTAAAACAGTCCCGTTTACAGGGGCTTTGATTTGAGTCTCTGAGAGTCGATCTCTGGCTTCAGAGAGCTGCTCTTTCGCCTTTTGAATTTTAGCCCCTGATAAGGCCGCCTCAGCATTCAGTACAGCCAACTCTTTTCGCAGAGTGTCCACCGACTCTTTGGCCACGAGCCCCTTTTCCAAAAGCTTGAGCTCCCTATCCAGCTTGCCTGAAATGTGGCTGCGTTTATGCTTGATGGCAGTATAGCCCGCCTGACTCATTCTGAGCTCCGCCCTCGCCTGGTTCACCCGACGTTTTTCAACAATGGGATCTACGGTCATCAAGAGCTGACCCTTTTCAACGCCATCGCCTTCTTGGACCATTACCTTTTCAATCTCACCCGATGCCTTGGGCTTTATCTCCACAATGTATTCCGGTTCAGTTGAACCAGTGGCGGAAACCTTCTCCACCAGGTCGCCCCTAACTGCCTCGGCTGTCTCAAAATTGGGCTTCTCTTCCGCTTTGGCCCCCATTTTCCACCAGATCAATACCCCGGCCGATACCACCATCAATATCAACATCCATGAGAGCTTTTTCTTGGTTTTTTTTGACATGGTTCTTTTCCTTTATGTTTTCTTCTAAAGCATCTCTGCCTTGATAATTTTGATCCCGCGTCTCATCCCTTTACTTTTTCAACCAAGGTTCCGGATGCCACGCGTAAAGCCACCAGCGACTGGTTATATTTGGCTTTCGCCTCTTCCAGGTTCAGCCGCTCTTTCAACAAATCAGCTTGGACAAGAGTCAACATTTGAGCCGATGACTTTCCCGCCCGGTAACGATCCCGCTCATTTTCAAATTTTAATTGAGCCAAGCGTACCGCCGAACGAGTCAAGGCCAATGTCTCCCACGTTGTCTCCACATTTCTCCAAGAGATTTTCAGTTCTTCTGCAATAACCTGGCGGGCATCATCAACCTCCATTTTGGCCCGCTGGTGCTCTAAATCCGCTTTCATCTTTTGCGAGCGAGCCAACCGGTTACCCAGTGGTATCTCCAGAATAAACCCCACAGACCAGGTCAAATTCGTTGCATTTGGAGTCGTGACTGGGGTGGCGCCACCTAAACCATTAATTCGGCCCCCTCCCTCGGAGACCCGACCAACCCCCACAGAAGCCGCGAAATCAAGCCGAGGGAGCAAATCATTGGAAGCCGCTTTTGAAAGTGACGCCCGCGCCTTTACTTTCTTCAAAAGGGCTTGGTGATCTCCTCTCCGGCGAAACGCCACATCTTCAAGCTCTTTCATGTCCACAGATGGCTTCCTCACCTCTGGTGAACCCTGGAGCACAAACCCCCTAGTATTTCCCGCCGCACCTTTAAGGTCGCCCAGCAAACGGGCCAAACGATCGCTCGCGTTCTTCTCTTTCGCCTTCGCTTCCATGATTGCGCGGCGTTGAATCTGCACAGCGTACATTGCCCCCACTTTTTCAACCTCAGGTTGTTTTCCTGCCGTTATCAAGGCCTCCGTCTCTTTTAAAATAGCCTCTGACTGCTTCAGCCCTACCTCCTGTGTCTTCACATCCGCCTGAGCGGCAAAGAGCTCCCAATAAGCATCCAACGTCTTAGCAGCCAGCATCTCGGCCTTTCTGCGCAGCTCTTCCCGTGCCGCGTTCCTCTCCGCCGAAGCCGCCGTAATCTCAGCGTTGTTGGCTTCGCGATCAGCGCCGCGAAGGATGGCCTGCCTCAACGTCACGGCTCCTCCTCCTCCATAACCAATTTGAGACTCGCCCAATATTCCAGACTCATCACTCCGCTCATTTTTTCGCGCCAACCCCCCTGAAACGGAGGCTTCAATGGTCGTGCCTGTATCAAAAGCCTTTTTGATACCCGCTCTCGCCACAACATCAATTGAAGAGACGGTCCCGTCGAGGGACTGGGAGGCCGTTCCGCCCATATCGTTTATTGCTGCGTCACCTCCAGTCGAGACTTCACCGAAAACTATGGGATCATATCCGGCCTTGGCTCTCTTAACAGCGGTAGCTGCAATCTCCGGAGCCAAGCGATCTATTTTGATGGAGAGGTTGTTCCGGAGCGCTCTCTTCACCGCCTCCTCCGGCGTCAAGCTCATGGAAGATGGTGCAGCTAAGGCGCCATTTTCCAAGAAACAAAAGAAACAAAGAGTCAGTGCCAGAAAAGCTATTCCTTTTGTTGACTCGATTATCTTGATGCTTCCGATAATCGGAGGTTTTTTCCATCTCATGATCTGTCTCCTTTTACATTGGCGTTACAATCACAGGTCGGTGGGACGAGAGAGTTTCTTCCATTTTTTTTCGAATAAATTGGTTTT
>JAABSF010000246.1 GCA_011390535.1 Deltaproteobacteria bacterium
TTTGTTGCTTTTTTTTTTAAGAGCAAGTAAGGTTGAGTCGGAGTTTCTATGGATCATGTTGAGCCTACATTTGAGGTACTGGAGCCCATACTGGCCAACTCTCAGTTCGCGATAACAGTTGCCGACACCAAAGGGCTGTTGACTATTTTCAATGTTGCCGCCGAAAAGCTCACAGGCTATACCAGGGAAGAGGTTCTGGGTACTTCGGTTACTCGTTTCTATGAAGAAGAAGAGGAGTGTTTCGCCTTATGGGAGAGGGTTCGTCTTCAAGGGAAGATTGAAGGGTATGAAACGAATATGGTGCACAAAAATGGGGAGCTTGTGCCGGTATCCTTGTTTTTGGCTGAGATTCATGACGAGTGCGGGCGAGTGGTCGGGTCCATGGCTCTATCTATGGATCAGAGAGAGAAGGATAGGCTGGCTTCCGACTTGGAGCGAGAGAAATCCAGGGTGAGGTTCTATAATGATGTTCTTCGTCACGATATCCGCAACGCGACGCAAACAATCTCGGGGTATCTCCAGATGCTGGTAGACAGGAGAGAATGCCGTGGAGATGGAGTGGCGGCCAAAGCGGTAGAGGTTTGTCTGAGGCAGGCTCGCCGGATTCGTGATTTGATCGAAAATGTGGGGATATTGGAGAGAATAGAAAACCGGGGAGAGAGGATCACGCAGTCGGTTGATATGGTGACGTTGGTTCGTGAGGTCGTGGGTTTGGTGCGCGACACCTACAGCGATCGGGATTTAAAGATGGAGGTCTCACTGCCGCCTCAGGATGTGTTTGTGATAGAGAGCTGCCCCTTATTGAAAGATGCCCTTTTCAATCTGGTGGATAATGCCGTAGCACATAACGGCTCAAGCGAACCATGGGTTTCCGTTAAGCTGGAACATGAACCCGGAGTGGAAGCGTCTAGCCGGGAAAAATTCGATAAATATCGCATCACCATCGAAGACAATGGTCCGGGGATAGCAGAAGTTAATAAGGATTTGATATTTCAGAGATATATCAGGTTGTGTGTTGGCGGTTCCGGGTTGGGGCTCTCTGTAGTAAAAGCGGTTGTAAAACGCTGCGAGGGGGAGGTCTGGGTCGAAGACCGCGTAGAGGGGTGCCCTGAGAAAGGGGCTCGGTTTGTGCTTGAGTTGTATTCAAGACCGAGAAATAAACGAACCACGGGTAGGGTGCTGGAATGAAAATTGACTCATCTTCAACTCCAAAGGTGCTCATTGTCGAAGACGATGTTGATGCCCTTGGTTTTTTTGAGCTTTTGTTTTCCGAGGCAGGATACATTGTTTGGGGGGCTTGTACCAGCGGTGAGAGAGCTGTCGAGCTGTGCGAAAACGCAGAGAGTGCTCCTGATGTTGTGGTTCTGGATTACAGGCTCCCAGGGATGGATGGCGTTGAGGTTGCCAAGCGGTTGATGGAGATGGATTCGAGTATAGAGATCATTTTGTGTACAGCAGATGACTCGGCGAGAGAATCTGCAGAGGCCGTCGGGATTTATCGTTTCAAGACAAAGCCTGTTGAAAATGCCAACCTGTTGAAAAATATAGCCAAGGCGTACAAAAACAAGCTACGTCGTTCTTGACATCGTTCATGATCACTTCAAAAACTATCCTTTCAGAAAATCGGTGCGAGTTATCGAGTAACTATCGATGCTGTTTGTGTGAGCTTGATGGATCAATGAATGAATTCGAGATTTTTGATTTCGCCGGTTGATCCGACAGTTTCAAAACAGCGTCGTAAGAAAAGAGTGGAGACGGATGGATAATAAAAAAAAGGCTTTCATACACACCTTCGGGTGTCAGATGAACGAGTACGATTCAATGCGATATGCCGAAGTGCTCCAGCGACACGGCTATGACATGGTTGATGAGCCTAAGAAAGCCGACATGATACTTTTGAACTCTTGCTCCATCCGAGAGAAAGCCGAACAGAAGCTCTTGTCGGCGCTGGGCCGTTATGTCGTCTATCACAAAAATAAGCCGGAGATGAAGATTGTTTTGGCGGGGTGTACCGCGCAGCTTCGTGGCGTGGAGATCATGAAGAGGTTTGCCGAGATAGACATGGTAATGGGGACAGACAACTCATGGCGGCTGGAGGAGTGGTTGCAAAACCCATTGTCGGGGGCACGATATCTAAATCGCACATCAGTTGAAGAATACAGTTTTTGCAGCGCTGCGCCGGGTGGCGGCGGTGTTGGAGTTAGCGCCAACGTAACGATAATGAAAGGCTGTGATAACCGTTGCGCGTACTGCGTTGTTCCGGCGGCTCGTGGGCCGAGGATTGATCGGCCTCGTGGGAGCATTATTCAAGAGGTGGATAAAATGGTCTCTGCAGGTGCCCGTGAGATTGTGCTCTTGGGACAAAACGTTAACGCCTATCGTCGAGGGCCGGAAGGTTTTGCCGGGCTCCTGAAATCTGTGGCCGAACGACCCGGGGTTTCGCGGGTTCGCTTTACTACCAGCCACCCACGTGACCTGGATATTCAAACTGTGAAAGCAGTCGGGGAGACACCTGAAATATGTCCGCACTTTCATCTGCCTGTTCAGTCCGGTTCTACCCGGGTGCTGAGGCGGATGGGCCGGGGCTATACCCGGGAGGATTATCTCACCAGAGTTGGATGGATTCGAGAAAATGTCCCCGGGGCCGCCGTGAGCACCGATATAATTGTGGGGTTTCCCGGTGAGACGGAAGATGATTTCAATGAAACCATGAGCCTTTTGGAAAAGGTCAGGTATACTTTTATTTACTCTTTTTGTTATTCTGATCGTCCTGATACCAGGGCGGAGAAGATGACTGATGGAGTGGAACCCGAGGCGGCTTCCTCTCGTCTGGCGATGCTTCAGCGCCGGCAAGAGGAGATATCAACAGAGAACCTTCGCTCATGGGTCGATAAGGTGGGAGAGGTTTTGGTGGAAGGGCCTTCGAGGCAAGGTAATGGTCAGATGATGGGGCGTTTGCCCACTTTTGAGATAGTGAATTTCGGATCCGAAGGGTCGGAAGAGTTGACAGGAGAGGTGGTTAGAGTTGAGATTACTGCTGCAGGTCATCATACCCTTGAAGGTCGGCACCTGTGAGCGGCAAAGAATGGATTGGGAGGCGAATAGATGATTGAAGAATGCATTGAAATGAAGGTTTCGGGGGTAGTAATGGATCCCAACTCCAACACTCCCATACTTGTTCTTAAAGATGAGAGCGGGGATACGGTGTTGCCTATTTGGATAGGAGTAATGGAGGCGGCCGCCATAGCAGCGTCCTTGGAAAAAGTCGTCCCGCCTCGTCCCATGACACACGATCTTTTTGCGAGTGTGATGTATGAGCTGGGCGCACAGCTGGTGAGTGTTGAAATTCCCAGGGTCTCCGAAGGTACATTCTATGCTGTTTTGAACATGCAGACTCCTAACGGGATGCTGGAATTGGACGCCAGGCCTTCTGATGCCGTGGCGCTTTCTTTGCGCGCGCCATGTCCGATTTATGTTACTATGGAAGTTGTAGAAGCAGCCGGACTTGTGGTAGAAAAGCCGGACACGGATGATAACACCGAGGATTCAGAGAAGCTCAAGGAGCTGCTCGAAAATCTCCCTGAAGATGTGTTTGGTAAATACAAGATCTGAGAGGCTTTTTTAACCCCTCTTGAATTGGTTGGGTGCCGGAACGTCAATAATTGATGAACCCTAAGCTTAGAACGGTGCCGGCCCATGAGAGAGATTAATTGCGACGGAAATAGTATTTTGAGCAGCCCTTCATCGAGAAAGATAGGTTTTAGAGATTCGGGTGTGAGGATCCGACATCTATATAGATTAAGGTTTTTTCTGTTTTTTGTCGCGATAGTGAGCGGAGTATTAGTCTGCCGGCCTCGGGTGGGGCGTGCCGACAAAGTGGCGGCACTGATATCGCGGCTTGAAAATAACTCAAGCTACAGGGTGCGGGTGACGGCTGCGCTGTTGTTGGGCAAGGCTTGTGATCCCAGAGCTTTTGGCGCCTTGGTGAAGGCTGTCCGGTCAGACGAAAATCCAGTTGTTCGTTCCACAGCGGCGGGCTCTCTTGCGGCGATGGGGCTCATGAAAGCAGCCAAGGTGCTCAAGAAAGCCACCCGCGATAAAGACAACGTTGCGAAAAAAGGAGCTAGATCCGCTTTAGCCAAGCTTTGCAAGGGGAACACAAAGAGAAAGCAAGTTTACCTTAATTTAGATCGGATGACTTACAAGGGCCCGAAGAAGGGGAAGGTGGCAGTTGATATGGTGCGATGTAGGTTGGCCAAGGCTTTCCGTAAAGAGTCCGGGGTGTTATTGTCGTGGACGGGTTGTGCGAAACCCAAACAAAGGCAACTCAGCCGGAAGAGGTTGAAAGGTTATTTTGTGGATGTGGTGGTTCACATAAAAATGTTCGGTGACCAGTTGGGTTGCAAAGTGAGTCCCACTATTTTCACTTATCCAAGGGGGCAGCTCCGCACCACCGGAGGAGGGACATCGGTGAAGGTGCATGGCAAGTTGGATAATGCCACCATAGACACATGTGTTAAACACGCAATAGATGCAACGGCTGGTGGTCTGATACAGACAATACGCCGGCTCTGATTAAAAAAAGAGGATATCGCAATGGCGAAAGGAAATTCAGGCCGCAAGCTCCGCAATTTTATGCTTAATAAAAAGCTTCAACTCAGCTTCGCCCTTTTTATGCTGGGTGTGACTGCGTTGCTCTGCGGGACACTTATCACCGTCACTGTTTATGAGATGAGGCGATCAAGGGCTATGTTTACAAGGCAGCGGCGGGAAGACAGCAAGATGTTCGCTAAACAGCGAAAAGAGGCGACCAAAATGTTCGCCCGCCAAAGGCGGGAGGCCACAAATATTATGGAAAAGCAGCTCAAGGTGGCCACCGATATGCTTGACGTTATGAAAATGGACGAGAGCCTGAAAGATGCTGTAGAGGTTGCCCAAAAAGACATTCGGGACCGGGATGCTCAGCGTGTGGCGACGCGAAGCCAACAAGATAAAGAGCTTGCCGGGCGGCGTGCCGAAGAAGATAAAGAGATGAAAGCGCGCAGGGAGAAGCTGGATCGCGAGATGGAAGAGACTATGCGCCGCTCCACCAT
>JAABSF010000247.1 GCA_011390535.1 Deltaproteobacteria bacterium
CGGGTCTTTGATAGAAAGGGAGGGGCTGGAGGAGGATGATGATTTCGGGCCTGAGTCTTTTCGACTGGCCTTGGAGCTTGGCTATTCCCTGGATAGTTATTCGGCGGATCATTTAGCGGTTCATGGGCTTTGGTTGGGGTTGTCGGTGAGGGTTTTAAAAGAATGGTGGATCTATGGGAGTTATCGGCTGGGAGTCCCAATCGACATCAATGACGGGATAGTTGACAGTACTATGGTTCGGCATCCCGTCTCTGTGGGGATGAGGTGGCAAAGAGATATTGATCGCTGGACTTTAGGTGTTAGTGGAGCGCTTGTCGTTGATTATTCTACACACAAAATTACGGCGAGTGCTGGAGTCGAACCGGCGGCAAAACGGGGGTATGTGGTTTTTTCCACTTCAACGCTCTTTGTTGTGGGAGTGAAGATCTATGAGCGGCTTAGGGTATTAGCCGGGTTGGGGGTGGAGCTTGGGTTGAACACTCAGAGGTATATCCTGGATGTTTTTGGGGAGAAGAACGTCTTACTGGACCCTTTCCCTTTACGGCCGACAGGCAGCATCAACATCGTTGTAGATGTGTTTTAGTCTTCGATGTTTTTTTAGACTTCAACTTGTAGAAATGATTAAAAATTTGTTGTTTTGTCGGATAGCCGGAGATGGTTCTGATGATAACACGGAGACGTGATTTCTAAGTTGAATGAGAAAAAACAAAAAAAAGACGTCCTTTTTGGTGTTTGATTCCCACTGAGACAAACAAAGAGCCTGATAAAAAATTCTCAGCTTCGAAAGCTTCTATTTTGAAGGCTGAGGAAGGCAAAGAGAGATAGCGATAAGGCATGGAGTTGGTGAAACAAAAAACACTCGATAGCACCTACGATGAGGATTTGGCCTTAGCACAGGCGGTAGGGAGGTGCGATCGGAAGGCTGCGCATCGGTTGGCCGATAGGCTGTTTTCCCGGGTTCGTGCCATAGTTCTCTATATGGCCCCTGGGCATAGAGATGCCGATGATATGATTCAGAGAGCCCTTATTGAGGTGCTGAGGGCTTCAAGCAGCTATCGTGGCGAGTGTTCCTTGGAGCGTTGGGCGGATAAGATTATTTCCCGGACGGTAATGCGCACATTGAAGCGAAGGAGAAAAAAGGACTTTTTTGTCCAATCCGGAGCAGAACCTGATGAGAGTGGAGTCGAAGAGTTTCAGGAGGTTGCCGTTTCTCGTGGACGCACAAGGAAGCGATTAAAAACCATCCTGGACAAGCTCTCAGAGAAAAGAAGAGTAGTGGTGGTACTGCATTGGATGCACGGATACACCGTGGCCGAGATTGCAGAGATTGTAGATGCCCCTGTAAACACCGTTAGGGACCGTCTGCACAAGGGTAAGAGGAAGCTCAAGAAGTGGATAAAAAAAGATCCGGTTCTTTGTGACTGGTTGGAGTCGGTTAATCATGAAAACAGATAAAAAAGAGAAAAATGCATGTGTTGTTTACGAAGATCTCATGATGCAGGTAGCGTCAGGCGTTCTGTTGTCCCAAAAGCAGAGGGATTTTTGTGCGTTGCATGAGCGCCAATGTAAGGATTGTAGAATGGAGAGCGGGCTGGCGGGGGTTATGAAACACAATGATGGGGATCTTTTGGAGGGTCCAGCCAAAGCCCTGGATGATCTTGCCCGTCGGCGCCGGATCAGCGATGCGGTTGAAAGCGCTTTTCAAGGGGGTGGCTATGGAGAGATGGTTGATGAGATAGGATCAGGAAGTTCGGAAGTATCTGCTCAAACGTTTATTGAAGAAGGTCGTGTTTTGAGCGCAAGGGCTGCAACTGAAGATTCCGTGTGGGGTAGGGCGGGAAAAAGAAAAGGACTTATGGTGTCAGCGGTTGTGGCGGCGGTTTCTCTTTTAGTGATAGCTGGAGCCGGAGTCTGGTATTTGTTAGACAAAGGAGAAGATAAAGCTCAAAGGGGAGGGGATGTTGTGGCGGACGGTGGGGTGGTGGTTTTGAGATCAGGGGATGTTCGTGTGGATGAAGATCTGGTGTCTATCGGACAAAAAATTGTGGTTGGTAGACGTTTACAAGTAGGATCAGGGAGGTTGGGGGTTGGTTTGCCCTGTGGAGCCGGAGTTATGCTGAGTGGTGGTTCAGAGGCGTTCATCGAACATCTCTCCGATGAATTTACATCCCTGCGCTTGGAGCGAGGGAGTATGCTTGTTTCTGTGGCCCCGCGGAAAAACAGGGGGCGGTTTGTTGTCAGAACCAAAGCCGGAACGGTGACTGTTACCGGAACTGTTTTTTCCGTGGCGGTGGAGGGGGCCTCTGTAGAAGTAGCTGTGGCCCGAGGGCATGTCGAGATAGAAGAACCGGAGAGTGCACCCAGACGATTGACAAGAGGCCAAGCTTCTAAATTGCGGAAGGGAGGCGGTGAAGTTCGTGAGATGACGGAAAGTGAAAAGCTGAAAGCTTTGAGTGATGCTCGTTCTGTGGAGATGTCATCCAATACCGAGTTGGCTTCATTATCTATTACAAGCAAGCCTTCAGGCGCGCTGGTGTTGGTGGATGATGTGGTGCTTGGGAAAACGCCTCTGGAAGCAGTGACAAGAGCGGGCCACCGGCGTGTTAAGGTGGCTTTGTCTGGGCGGACGGTGGTAAATGAAGTCTTGAGTATGGAGCCCGGGTCAACTCTTAAACGTGATTTTGAATTAGAGCCGGAGGCTTTTTTAAATGATAAAAATATGATTGCCAAGAGTGAGGCCGGGGTGAGCGATTCCGGAAATAAAAAAGAGGCTCCGGGAAGGGTTGATCAGAGAGGTCATGTTGCCGGCACACAAGTAAAGAAGCTTGATAAAAGATCAAAAAATCCAAAAGAGCTATTAAATGAAGCCAGACGGAAGCGTACAGCGAGGGACTGGAAGAAAACCTCCCAGATATACAGAGATCTTATCAGGTTGTATTCAAATAGTAGAGAGGCCCGAACCGCAACGGTTGCTTTGGGGTTCTTGTTGCTGGATCATTTGGGAAAACCTGCCGAAGCACTTAAACAGTTCGAAAAATATCTGGGCTCCACTAAAAAAGGCATTTTGGCCCAGGAAGCTGCATATGGCCGTGTAAGGGCGCTACGGAGGTTAGGGAGATTCAGTGAAGAGAGGAAAGGGTTGGAGGCCTTTATAAAACTCTATCCACACGCGCCGCAGCGCTCTCTTGTAAAGCGTAGGTTGGATGAAATGAGGACTCGGGATGCGGCAGAGTAAAGACGTTTCTTGCGAGGCTTTATTTTCTCCTATGCCTTTCTCTTTTTCGTATTTTGTGAGCTTGTGGCTTGTGGCGGGTTTGGCCGTTTCTTTTTTAATGCAGCTAAACGGTTGCGTGCAAGACCGTGAACTGGCCTCTGTTGTATCAGTCTGTGGAAACAGTATCTGTGAAGATGGTGAGAACCCCCGGAATTGTTCGTCTGATTGTCCTTTGGGTGTGTGTGGTAACAATTTTTGCGATTATGATGAGAAACCCTCTTCATGTCCTGAGGATTGTGAATGGGCGCTGTGTGGTGACGGCGCGTGTGATGGGTACGAGAATTCTTTCAACTGTCCGAGAGACTGTCCGCTTGCGCTGTGTGGAAACGGAGTGTGTGAGGGAGGTGAGGAAGTAAGCTGTCCCGAGGATTGCTTTCCCAGCAGGTGCGGGAATGGGATCTGCGAGACAAATGAGACGTGGCGTAACTGCCCCAATGATTGTGTGCAGACAAACAAGCTGGATCTTCTTTTTGTCGTGGATAACTCCGGCAGTATGTTGCAGACCCAAGAGAAGTTGGCCTTGGCAGTTCATGAGATTGTGGAGGTTTTGACCGGTTCAGGTGCGGGGGGACTGCCGGATTTGCATGTTGGGGTTGTGACCACGGATCTGGGTGCCGGTAGCTACAGTGCGATTCGCTATTGTGATGCGAGCGGAGGCGACAGGGGAGTATTGGGAAAGTCAGGTGAATTGAATTTGGCTTCAACATGTCTCAACTCAGGGCGCTATTTAATTGATGCGGCTCCATTGGATTGCAATGTTGTGCTTGAAGGGGGGCAGTGCTTGAGTCACGATTGCGATGTCTCTCATTGTGAGTCATTAGATGGCGATCAAGTGGACCTCATTCTTGAGGAAGATGAGGGCGGCTGTCCTCGTTGCGTCAATTATGAAGGTGCTTTCATAGACGTTGCAGAGTGTTTTACTCAGGTAGGTGCACAAGGGTGTGGTTTTGAGCAGCCGCTGGAAGCTATGATGCTGGCTTTAGACGATGAATCTACGCCGGAAAACAAAGGTTTCTTGAGGCCTGATTCATTATTGGCCGTTGTGATAGTCACCGATGAAGATGATTGTTCTGCCTCTGAACCGGACATTTTGTTTAATCCTGATCCGGCCAAAGACAGCATCGATAGTCCACTGGGATATCTTCACTCGTTCAGGTGTTTCGAGTTTGGAGTTGTTTGTGATATCAATGATCGCACCGTTACAGGTCTGCGGTTGGGGTGTCGGCCCAGTAAAGATGAAGAAGCTCTTTTGCACCCTCTAATCAGATATATCGATTTTCTTGTGTCTTTAAAACATCCGGGAAATATCGTCGCCATGGGGATCATGGGACCCGTACCCGACATGATTATGGTTGAGAGGGATCACCAAGAGCGGCCCTCTTTGGCTTCTTCTTGTATGATAGATTCACATTATGGTGCGGATCCTGCCGTTCGGCTCAGATCATTTGTGAAATACTTCAATAGGACTCAGGACATGGAGCATTGGGCGGATACCTCTGTTTGTGAAGATAGGTTTTATTGGTCTCTCTCCTCATTTGCATCCAGACTTGCACAGAAGCTGGACGATTCTTTTTAATTCTCTCTTACCCTTGAAGTATTTGAGCCGTTTCGGCGCGTTTATCTTCGCATGGTTTTTCTTTCCAAAAGAGAGTTTTTTTGGTTCTGTTGGATTCCGTCTTGCATAAGAGTTCCGATTTGTTGAATATGGAGCACTCTGTAAGAGATGATGAATCTATGGAACGGTTAAGAAAAAACCTTTTATCCAATGCTGACAGATAAGAACTGTGTAACG
>JAABSF010000248.1 GCA_011390535.1 Deltaproteobacteria bacterium
ACCAGGCGTTCGTATCAGTAAACGAGTACGGCACCGAGGCGGCGGCGGCCACAGCGGTGATCGTAAACGAGTTTGGGGTTCCCAACCATATCGAGATAAACAAGCCTTTCATTTTCCTAATCCGGGACCGCGAGACCGGAGCCATACTCTTCATCGGCCGAATGATAGATCCCTCCTAGACCTCTGTTTTTGGTAAACTGCTGATATAAGAGCTAACCAAAGAATGAAAGATCTCGAAAAGATGAGTGTTCCAAAATCGAATAAGATCAGGGTGACCGGTCTCTCGGCAGCGTTAACGGCGGCTATTGTTGTCACGGCGGCTATTGTTGTCACGGCGGCTATTGTTGTCACGGCGGCTATTGTTGTCACGACGGTTTTTGTAGAAGTGCAATCGCCGTTACTTAAGCTCGCGAAAACAGCCTATGCCGCGAAGAAAAAAAGGCAACAAATCGACCTGGCCAAAAAGAAATTCTACATACAACCTTTGGGGCGAAAGTTAACCAACAGGGCGGTCAACGAAGTCAAAATCTCCTTGCAGACATTTTATGGTTTCAAAGTCCAAGTGTTGAAAAGACGGCGGCTTCCTCGATTTGCATTTTACAAACCAAGACTGCGCTACCGGGCCGAAAAACTGCTTTCCCATCTTGGTCGCGTAGCTCCGAAAGACGCTTTTCGAATCTTGGGTCTTACTGCGAAAGACATTTCCACTACAAAGGGAAAATATAAGGATTGGGGAATAATGGGTCTTGCAGACCTCTCGGGAAAACATGCGGTGATTTCAATGTATCGATGCAAGTTGGGTTCGCGAAACCGGAAACATGCAGTTCATCGTTTGGCAAAAGTTGCGGTACACGAGATCGGTCATACGTTGGGTCTGGATCATTGCCCCACAAAGGGCTGTTTGATGGAAGATGCACGAGGGACCAACAAGACCTGCGATAGAGAATATTTGCTTTGTCCCCGTTGTAGACGCAAGCTTAAGGCTTTGGGATACAAGTTTCCATTTTCACCCCGTCCGCCATGGCCGAAACCCAAAAATGGCGTCTAAGTAAAGAGAAAACTCCTTGAAATTGAAGTAGCAATGTGACCCATTACTTGCTGAAGAAAATGGACAATTCCAGCCTAGCTAGTTTCATTATTATTTTGTTCAATATGTTTTTAAATGTCGTTTGTTTTATGTGATGTCTGGGAGCAGCTGTGCAAAATTAAAGCTCCTGCGACTAAATTTCCCCACGTTTGAGTTTTTCTATCGGAGATGTTTTTCTGTTTTGAAAAGCGTGGACCGCAACGGCAACAAACAAAATAGCAGAGGCTGCAAGCGCTGCTATAACAATTTCATTGTTGAATTGCCATTGTTTTACGGCAATTGCCACCAGCGCCCAAATGCCAACCAAGGCTGCTTCGCGCAGGTTTCTGGTTTTTATCAGGACAAGGTAAATTACGGTGGCTACAGCAATCATAATAACTGTCCGGATTTCTTCCGAAATAAATCCGCCCCGCCAACCGATGCTTACCAAAAACACTGAAATGTTAGCGACTGACGCAACGATTACCCAACCCAGGTAAATACAGACAGGCCACCACACAAAAGCAATTATCCGTACCGGTGCGTCCCATGTTTCGAGCCGTAAACGGATAGTTAACATTATGAGCGAAAAAAGCAGAACCAGAATCAGCAAAACGGAGAGGCCCATTTGTTCGTTGAGCCAAGCGACTATCCAAAAGCCATTGGCCAGATTTCCGAGGGCGAACCACCAGCCGGTTTGTTTCAGTTCGCGGTCTTCTTTTCGTTTGAACCAGGCAAACCACTGGTACGCAACAAAAGCAATCAGCATCAAATAAATCACTCCCCAAATGGCAAAAGCATAACCGGCCGGGGTAAAAAGCGTTTCGTATTTCGAACTGACTTCACCCACCGTGGTTCCGTTAAAAAACGGACTTCCCTGAAGGGAATTCATGACCAGCGCAAAAATCAGTGTGATGGTATTTATGAGAAGTAAGCTGATTCGTTTCATGAAACTGAATTTTTGTTTTTATACTTTTGAGAATAAGAAAAACAAAGATGCTTTTCAAGAAAAAAGGGGAAGATAAAGGCGAAGATAAAGAATGGAAAAGGACGGAGAGGAAATCAAACGGGCCGGAAATGGTCGAGATGAAGGCGAAATAGAAGAAAGTTGGATAGAGAAAGGGAGAAAGGGAGAAACGTCTCAAACGACGAGCATCGCGTTCCTGCACAAAATCCAGTGTGCTGGATTTTTGTAGGTGCGGCAACGAGGACGCGCCATTTGGCGCGCCGCAGTTAACCCAGCAGGGAGGGATGAATCGGCGTACGAATCCAAGAGTTATTTTTGAGTCGGCACTTATCCCCCATTTGAACAGGGAGTGAGAGTGGGCTTCATATGGAACCAGCGGCCGCAGGAGCCGACCATGAAAGGTTGGCTTCACGTCTGCGGAAAGCAGCATACTCCATAAAGTATTCACGTCGTTGGTTAGAGTCAGCGGTGGAATTAAAGCTTTTGGTGGCTTTTGGTGGTTTTTGGTGGTTTTTGGCGGCTTTTAGTGGCTTTTTGAGCGGCTTTCACAATTCCGCCGCGCAAAATTGATTTGAATCAACCATAAGATGTACCTGCGGTGTATGGGTCTCGTTGGCAAGAGATCTCACAATTCGAAGTAATTGTCTCAAATCATTCACAAAAAGCCGGAATCTTTGGAAAAAAAAGGGGTTTCCACCCAAAGGCATGATTGACGACAACTCTTGAGTCCTCTAATATCCATACGATATTTGCGAGTGGACGCCTCGACAAAAAGAGTCAAATCAGTTTTTTGTGGGATGTTGGTTGAATGGCAGAGAAAAAGGTTTGCCGAGAGGGGTACCGGTTGAGTAGAGAATAACTCGAAAAGCAACAATGTTCTCTTAACGATGTTCTCTTAACGATGCTCTCTTAGCCGTGAGCTTTCTGCTAATGGCACGAAACTCATGGCCTTTTTCCAGCACCCGCCTTAAATCCTCTTTTGCTCTCCTTTTATCGAGTGACTCCCTGCAGCAAGTACAAGTAAGAGAGAGTAAGAGTAAGAGTAAGAGCAAGCCCTTAACCCCCAACGCCATCGAGGAGCTCATGAGCAACGACGAGGAACTCAAAAAAGAATTTGAAGAAGCTTTGGAAACCGCCAAATCCGAACCGGAAAAGCCGGAAAACTGGGATAATCTCGAAATCCTGGCCGGTTCGACAGACGACCCTGAAGGGGTTGCTAAAGCCTACAAAGAGGTTCTCCAGACCGACATCGACAAAGAGTTGGCTGGAGAGCTGGGGCGAAGAGCAATTCAGTTTCACCAAGAGTGGTTTGGTGAAGATCCGGCGGGTCTGGAAGAAATTCTTAAGCGTGTATTGGAGATCAATCCTGAAGAAGAGAATGCGTTTGGGCGCCTTTCGGTGATCCTGACCGTCTCGGAGCGATGGGATGAGCTGTTTGCACTCTACGACTCCATCATCGAAGTTGCGACCACCAAGAAAAGGAAGCTCAAGCTTTTAGATGAAGCGGCACAAGTGGCGAAAGATGTTGCTAACAAGCCGGACAAAGCCATTGATTATTTAAAGAAGCTGTACCCACTAAAGCCTGAGGATGCGAATCTCGCAGCATCTCTGGAGAAGTTGCTCGAAAAACATCGCCGGTGGAATGACCTTATCGAGCTGTGGACCTCCAGGCTCGAGTCTTTACCTAGAGAAGAGCGTCTGAAGACGAGGGCACAAATCGCCGAATGTTGGTTGGACCGGATGAAGCGGCCTCAGAGCGCCCTGAAAACATTACAAGAGCTGCTTGAAGACGATGAGCATAACGAAGAAGGGCTGAAGCTCCTGGAGCGAGTCGTAAAAACGCCCGAAGCAGAACCGGACGTGCGGGACGGTGCCCTGAAGCTTCTTAGGCTGAGCTATGTATCAACAGAAAGAAACCGCGAATTCGTTAAAATCATTGAAGATATTTTAGAGCTCTTCAGCGAAGAAAAAAAGAAAGAGCTCCATCGGGAAGCAGGTGATTTACTCTCGAAAATCGGTGACGCACCGGCGGCTATGGCTCACTTCACAACTCTTTTGTCCATGGAACCAAGCTCGTCCGTGACGCAAGAGAAATTACGGCACCTCGCTGAGATAGCCGATGACTTCGCCGGTTACGCAAAAGCAGTCGCAACAGCATCAGAGAACGCCAAAGACGTTTCCCGTATTGTGGAGCTTCTGTCTGAGGCAGCCCAGACCTTTGTCGAGAAACTGAATGATGACAACGCGGCGATTGAACTATATCAAAAAGCGCTCTCACAAGAGGGCATCTCGCCGATAATAGTACTCTCTCTCGGGAGGCGGTTACGAGCGTTGCTGGCCCGAACGGAAAGAAACGAAGAGCTGCTGAATATACTCGAAAAGCTCGCCTCTGTAGAAACCGTGCCTTCCTACAAGAGAGCGTTGATGGGTGACGCCGCCAGGCTCGCCCGCAAATTGGGCGACACCGAACGTGCCCTCAAGGCATGGTATTCGCGCCTGGAGGAAGATCCAAACGACATAGACGCCCTTGACTCTTTGGTCACCTTGCTGGAATCCGAAGAGCGCTGGGAAGAGCTTATCACCGCGCTTCAGAAAAGAGCCGCGGCGCCGGTGCCTCCGAACCAAAAAGAGGCTGACCTCGTCAAAATAGCCTTGGTATACGGAGAGCAACTCCAAGACCCGGAAAAAGCGATAGCAGCTTGGAAACAAGTGCAAGATACTTTCGGCGAAACCGAAGACACAGTAAACGCATTGGTGGAGTATTTCGCCAAAGCCGAGCGTTGGCCTGAGATGGTGGATCTTCTCGAAAAAGCATCTGAAAAGTATACCGGGAGGGTCACCCAAAGATTGATGCTCCTGGGAAACGCATGCCGCGATTATCTAAAAGATGACAAACGAGCACTCGCAGCTTACGGAAAGGCGCTCCTTCACGACAGTCGACATGAGGGAGCCCGGGAAGGCCTCAAGGGCCTCTTGAAAAATGAAGAGAGCCGTCCGCTTGCAGCCGAAGCGTTGGTAAATTCATACCG
>JAABSF010000025.1 GCA_011390535.1 Deltaproteobacteria bacterium
CAGCTTTTAGATACGGGCCAAATTGAAGAAAAAGATATACCGAATTTTGAACACTCCAATGTAATTTTGCAAGCACTTGGGGTGGTTGAGCGAGTAAAGCCGGTTTTTTCTTTTGTTGAGCTTTGTCGGGGAGATTTGGTGCTGGTTTGTTCGGATGGGTTGGCTGGTCCTCTTTCGGATGAAAAGATACTTGAGGTGGTAAAATCATCTTCGGGTGATTTAGTAGAGTTGTGCAAGGGCCTTACAAAGAAAGCGAATGAAGCAGGAGGGCCTGATAATATTACTGTTGTAGCGGCAGAGGTGAGAGGAGCAGGGTTGGAGCCTCCGGGAAGGGAGTTAATAGTTCATTCGTATGAGATTCCAGCCTGAGCATCCAACGGAAAATTGTACAAGCCTAGAAAAAAGGTCTCGTTTTTTGGAGTTTTTTAATCATAGTTTCTCGCAGCGAAACAGCATAGACTTATCCCGTGCTTGTTGGGTACTCTTGATTGCGATTTGTGTTTCGGGCTTTTGCTTTGTGATCTGTTCAGCTTCGGGATTTGTAACAAATGCCCATGGGGCTCCAGTGTCGGGTTTGTTTTCGAGAGTTCATGGTAATAAAGCAATAGTACACCTCAAAGCGGCTCGTAGATCTGTAGAAGCCGGAGAATGCGAGTCTGCGGTTTTTCATTGGTTTCGATATTTGAGATTGGCCGGGAGGAACAAACACAGCCAAGGAATATGGCGACGAATTCATCTTTGCTTAAAAGAGATGGGGCTGGAACGCCCAGTGCGGGAGTCAACTAAAGAGTTAACGAACACCGGTGATGTCCATTTACCTGTTTCCGGGAAAGTCGTAATCCCGGGAGGGTATTTTTTTGCCGGCGCTAATGATGAACAAAAAAAGTGGGCTTTTAAAATGTGTTTGGAGCGGTGGTCGGGGGACAAAGTTTTTTGCTCTAAATCCTTTCGAGAGAAGAGGCTTCGCAAGGTCTATGTGCATACCTTTGAGATTGATCGTGCCGAAGTTACGGGGGCCGGATGGAATAAATGCGTAGCAGCCGGGAAGTGCAAAAAAAAAGATAACGCTCGGAAAAATCCAACACTGCCGGTGGTGGGAGTTACCATAGAGGAGGCGGCTTATTTTTGTAGGTTTGCCGGTGGAAGGCTCCCATCTGAAGTGGAATGGGAAAAAGCGGCGCGAGGCAACAAGAGCCCGGTTTCTATTTGGCCCTGGGGTCGTGTGATGACTGGAGGTTGTGCAGCACTGAAAGAGCCGGCCAAAGCTATCGGAGACGATGGAGATAAATCCTCATCCAGGAGCTTTCCATGGCCGCCGGGTAGTTTTTCTTGTGATGTTTCACCATATGGTCTCGTTGACATGGGTGGGAATGTTCGTGAATGGACCGTGGAAAGTAAAAGCAGGAGAGCAGGAAAAGGAAAAAAAAAAGATGGTAAAAAGAGTATCGTAAAAGGCGGTAGTTTTCGGACGACTTTGTTTTCAGCTCGAATCAGCCGTCGTTCACATTATTCACGAGGCTACTCAGCTGATGATATAGGGTTTAGGTGTGTGAGCCCTTAAAAATAACAGGAGCAGGAATGTCAGAGTCCTATTGTACGAATTGTGGGAGCGTTTTAGAAAAAGGAGCTGTGTTTTGTGTTGAATGTGGGACTCCGGTTGCAGGAAAGCAGGGGGCAGCTGGAGAAAAAAAGCCACAAGCTCCCAAGCCTTCTTTGAACAAAACTCTTTTCATGGGCTCGGGAATGTCTGCGATTAAACCGGTGGAGGCCGGGAAAAAACCTCAAAAATCAAGCTCAAAGCCACAAGCAAAACCCAAAGCTTCATCGCTTCAATCTGGAGCCATGCGTTCACCACCGTCACCAAGTGCGCCGCAGTCACCACCGTCACCAAGTGCGCCGCAGTCACCACCGTCACCAAGTGCGCCGCAGTCACCACCGCCACCAAGTGCGCCGCAGTCACCACCGCCACCAAGTGCGCCGCAGTCACCACCGCCACCAAGTGCGCCGCAGTCTTCGCCGGCGCTTCAGATGGGCTTTGGAGGTGGTGTTAGTGCTGAAGAAAAAGAGGAGAAGCGCAGGGTCCCATTAGGGAGAATGACCGGACCGGAGGCTACAGTTGGGGCGCCGGAGAGCAAAATGCCTGGATCGTCGCAACCATCTAATCCAGCTGATCGGATTAGGGGGGGTGGGACTCTTGTGGGGTTAACCTTGAACAATCGGTATCGAGTTAAGGCAAAGATAGGGGAAGGTGGGTTTGGCTCTATATACTGCGCCGAACAAATTCAGATGGGTCGGGATGTAGCGTTAAAGGTATTGAACCCTTCCATGACAAGTGATGAAAAACTTGTAGAAAGGTTCCGCCGGGAAGCCCGCTCAGCATGTTCACTGCGAGATCCTCACACCATCATTACATACGATTTCGATCAAACATCGGATGGACTTTTGTACATAGCCATGGAGCTTCTGAGAGGTAAGAACCTCTTTGAGATCCAAGAGAATGAAGATCTTTTTGAGCCGATGAGAGTGGTGTCGGTTTTGGAACAGTGTTGTTCCTCGCTTGCGGAAGCTCATAACCACGGCATTATCCACCGAGACATAAAACCAGAGAATATTGTTTTGGAAAAGAGAGGCGATAATCCGGATTTTGTAAAAATCCTGGACTTCGGTATCGCGAAAATTGTTTCAGGCGAACAAGATCAGAATGCCATGGTGTTAACGGCTGCCGGTCAGACCCTTGGAACTCTCGAGTATATGTCCCCTGAGCAATTAAAAGGCAAAGAGCTGGATGGTCGTTCCGATATATATGCATTGGGGATATTGGCTTACGAAATGATTACCGGTGATATTCCCTTTGACGGTGATACGCCGGCAGCCTTGATTCGAGGGCACCTTCAGCAGGTGCCCGAACCCCCTTCTAAGGTGGTGCCGAAAGCCGGCGTTCCTCCGGAGCTTGATCGGATAGTAGCTAAAATGTTGGAAAAAGAGAGGGAAGCGAGATATCGGGATGTTGTGGAGCTGCGTTCTGATCTTCAGAGATTGCTTAAAGGTTTCTCCCATGTCGGTGGTGTTTCAGTGGGTGAAAGCTTAAACAGCGCTGCGATACCGATTAATGTTCCCGTGGCGTCATCTCCCGTGGCGTCGCCTTCCGTGGCGTCTGCTTCTCAGGACATAATTGTCCGAGGGGAAGGGATCGCGAAAAGCAAAGGGTTATGGTGGAAGTTGATGTTGGCTTTGGTTGTGCTGGGCGCAGTGGCTGCAGGCGGGATATTAGCTTGGTTTTATCTGAAATAATCATCTTCGCGGTATCAATGCATGAAACCCGAAGTTGTTTTTGAGTAAGCCTTAAAGGCTGACTCAAAAAGATCGGATTTCTATTGGAAATGAACGGGTTTTCTTCACTCTTAAAAGTCCAATTTGTTCCAGAAGTTTTTCTTCATCTTATTATGATCGCGACGGTGATATGGTTGTTGGTCCACCTGCAAAGAAAGATGGCGCCTACAGCATTGGGGAAAGCTTATGTCTTGGCGGCTTTGACGTCTCTTATATGGGCTTGTTTCGAGGGGGTGGAGATCGTCTTTGTAAAGCCGAAAGTGCGCTTGTTTTTTATTTATGCTCAATCTCTGGGTTTTGCCGGGGTCGGACCGGCGTGGTTGTATTTCATGGCGCACTTGATGCGTCATCCTGTTCGGAAAAACCGCCTTTTTTTGGGCTTTTTGTGGTCAGTTTATTTTTTATGTCTTTCCATGGTTTTGACGAATGAGTTACACGGTCTTTTCTATGATCCCTCCAAATACGAAGACGGAGCTTTTTCCGCAGGCGTTTTATTGTGGACTGTTGCCGGCATTCAGTATCTTTTGCTTTTGATAGGTTATACGGCGGCGTTGGCGTTTTCTCTTACCAGCAAGTCCTTGCGACATTCTTTGGAGCCGTTCTATTTATTGTTGGCCGGTGTGATTCCAGGGGCGGGGGTGGCGCTTCGCGAATTAGGACTGGTGCCGATTCATTTAGATGGCCCGTCGATATTGTTGTATACCGTCTTGATGTTTTTCGTGCTCCAGAGCAGACAGCCGAGGCTCAAGGCTGCATTGAGTCTGTCAACATTGCTGGATAACCTGGACGCGGCCTTGTTGGGTTTAACCACCGAGGGTCGTATCGTGGAGAGCAATCGCAGGTTTTTGCATATATTTGGCGGGCGATTTAATACAGAGGGGAAGCTCCCTGAGACAGTCGGAGAGATAGTTGAGCGGTTGGATCCGATGGAAGTAGAAGACGATCTTTCCCTCATAGGTGAGATCGGTAAAGGCCCTAAGGTCACAATAAAAGAACCAATTAGAACCTCATTGCGATTGAAACCTGATGGAGTCCACTGGGCTCATTTGGAGCTGCATCCACTATGGGCCCATGGGCGCTTGATGGGATACCTGCTTCAGATCCAAGATGTATCTCAGGTTTCCAGGCTGACAAAAAGGCTCAAAGACAGGGAAGAAAAGCTTGCGCTGGCAAACGAAGAGTTGGAAGTGGCACATAAAGAGTTGGCGCTTAGAGCGAGGGAACTGGAAGACCTGGTTGAAGCAAAGGCCGAGCAGCTCGCCTCGCAACAAAAGCAGCTTCTACATAGCCAGAAGATGGAGAGCTTGGGCACTTTAGCGGGAGGGATTGCGCACGATTTCAACAATGTCTTGTTCAGCTTGATCGGCTATGCAGATCTTGTTTTAGACAGCGCTGATAAACCTGAAGAGGTATCTTATTGTGCAGCTAAGATAAAAGAAGGGGCGGAGCGTGCTGCAGATTTGACATCTAAGCTATTGGGGTTTGCAAGACGAGTGGAACCGGAGTTGAAAGAGATAGACCTGGGAGAACTCGTTACAGAGGTAGTGACGATTCTTCAGCGAACCGTAGAACCGAGAGTAGGCTTTTACAAAACCATTCCTCCAGGATTGCCCACAGCGCTTGCGGATGAAAACGGGCTGCATCAGGTCTTGATGAATGTGTGTCTTAACGCTGTGGAAGCAATAAAGGGAGCGGGAAGAGTGACCTTGAGCTTGGAGGGTCCTTTTGAGGGGGCATCTTTGAATATTAATGGTGCGGAAGAGGAGATGTCATATCTGCTTTTACAGGTGAAAGATGATGGCGAAGGGATGACCGAAGAGGTGAGGGCTCGCATATTTGAACCGTTTTATACAACCAAAAGTCGCGGCAAAGGCACAGGGTTGGGGTTGTCTCTGGTGTATGGGATAATCGGCGATCACGGAGGGTTGATCCATGTGGAATCCAAGCCTAAAGAGGGGACTGTTTTTTCTTTTTATTTAAGAGTTTTTAGTCAGGCGTCAAAACTGACCGAGGAGCAAAAACAAAAAGGTCTCAGCTCTGCCGACGTTCTTCAAAGAGATAATGTTTCGGGGCAAAATGAAGGAGCTTCATCGGATGCAGGGTCGCTATCTTCAAATCAAGGGACGGCTCATCAAGGCTCGTCGGTTAAACGCGATCTGCAGTCTTACAGGAAGCCCGCTAAAACATTTGCAGGTATCAGGTTGCGGTCCAACAGGTTGGGTATCTTGGTGATTGATGACAACTCAGAGGTTCTAAATCTTTGCCGTAGGTATTTTGAGGAGCCTTTGTTTACTGTTTGGACGGCCTTGGGTGCAGAGGAAGGGTGCAAGATTTTGAGAGAGAACAAAGACAATATCGACGTTGTTTTGTTGGATCTCATTATTCCCGATGCTTCACCGGAAGAAGCTTATAATGCACTTCATGAAGTGAAGCCTCAGCTTACAACGATTATCATCAGTGGTCATCATGGAGACAAGCGGGTGGATCGGCTGTTAGATATGGGTGCCCAGCAATTCCTGAAAAAACCCTTCAGCCGAAAAGATCTGAGAGGAGCGGTGCGCCATTTGCTTGAAGAGTAAAGGGTCACGGGACAGGGGGACCGGCCTCCTTGATTGTCCTATTCGGCAAAAAACTTGTTTTATGCTTCATAATTGATTGTTACAGCGGTGTTGATCGTTATTGGGGGGAAGTCTTTGAAATTGGACCGATCCCTACAGAGAATGTAAAATTCTCCACATGGCGAAAGAAAAAAAAATCAACGCACAAAAAGAAAAGGAAGCTCTCGACTCAACAGCTTATCGACGAGTGTTAGTGGTAGATGATGATGAAGGGGTACGCCGGATGCTCTCGGTTATGTTGAAACGTGAAGGCTACTTGGTTACTGCTGTTTCCGGCGGCAAAGAGGCGCTCAAGGCACTGGATACTTCTGGATACGATGTAGTTCTGTCTGATGTAAGGATGCCCGACATGGATGGTCTTGAGCTTTTGGATGAGGTCATTGAGAACCACTCCGATGCTACTGTAATTCTTATGTCTGCATATGGAAATGTGGACAGCGCTCTGGAGGCAATAAAAAAGGGTGCATATGATTATATTTCAAAGCCGTTTAAAAAAGATGAAGTGATTCTCGTTCTTAAAAAAGCAGAGGAACGTGAGCGCCTAAGGACCGAAAACAAGCGCTTGAGAAAGGCGCTGGGGAGAGAGGTGGGGTTTGGTGATTTTGTCGGTCGCTCTGAAAAAATGCAGGAGATTTTTCTTACGATTAGAAAGATTACTGATTATAAAACTACAGTTTTGGTTACAGGAGAGTCCGGAACAGGAAAAGAGCTTGTTGCCAGGTGGGTACATAAGCTGAGTCCTCGCGCAAATGCCATGTTCGTTCCGGTAAATTGTGGAGCTATACCGGAGCAGTTGCTCGAATCTGAACTTTTCGGTCACAAAAAAGGGGCTTTTACAGATGCTGCGAATGATAAAGTGGGGCTTTTCGCAGAGGCTGATGGGGGAACTCTCTTCTTAGACGAGGTTGGTGAGTTGCCATTGGGCTTGCAAGTAAAGCTGCTCCGAGTTTTGCAAGAAGGAAACATTAGACGTCTCGGAGACACAAAAATAGAACAGGTGGATGTCCGGATAGTAGCAGCAACAGCAAAAAGCCTTACGGATATGGTGAATGAAGGGTCTTTTCGTGATGATCTCTTCTACCGGTTAAATGTGTTTCCTATACATCTGCCACCCCTGCGTGAGCATTTAGACGATTTGCCTTTGTTGGTGGAACACTTCATTGAAAGAATAAACAAGAGGCTGGGAACGCAAGTAAAGGGCATTAGCGCCGATGCCCGAAAGAAATTGATGAACTATTCATGGCCCGGCAATGTTCGTGAGTTAGAAAACACTGTCCAAAGAGCCATTATACTTTCAGAAGGCGATATGATCACGACTCGCGATTTACCGGCAAAGATAAAAGAGCACAAACAAGAGTTTTCGCAAGCCTTTGAGTTGGCAGGGTTGTCCATAAAAAAGGCATCTCGAATAATGGAAGAGGATCTCATCAGAAAAGCGCTGGAAAAGACCGGCGGTAATAAAACAAGGGCATCCAAGCTATTGGAGATAAGTCATCGCGCTTTGCTCTATAAGATGAAGGATTATTCGATAGAGAGTTGATGATGAAAGGAAAAGATCGGAAAAATTGACAAAACCGAAAAGGTGTCTTACTTTGTAGGTGTTGGTAGTATAAAAGCACACTATGTATTCTTGATGGTGTTCTTTTTGCTTTTGACTCTTTGTAACAAATTATTGGTAAACTAATGGTTTCGTTGCAGATGTTTGGTTCATTGTGTGTCTAATGGTTGACTCAAAAATAGGATCGGCACCCGAATCCAGAAGTTATTTTGAGGAAGGCCTAAAAACGACAGATAAGCCGAAAGCCGATGAGATCTCGGTGAACGGTGGAGTCGGCAAAAGGGTTTTTTGGACAAAATGAAAATTCATGTAAAAATCAACAGGTTGAGACCTTGTAGATGATTGGATTTATGTTTTGGATTCGAAAGAGAGATCCAAAAGGAGAAAAATTGGACCAAATAGGGTGATTAGATGTATCAACAGAACAATACAAAAGAGTTTTTTCGCTCATTTATTTCGAAAACTCTTTAGTGGTAAATTTGGATACTTATAGAAACATATATATATCTACCTTGGAATTTAATTTTAGTATAATTGAGTATAAAAAGATATTGACATTCGGCTTGACAGAAACGTCGGGTTTTGACCATAATCTTTCCGTTCCTGCGAAATAAGTATCCAAGTTTCGTGGCAGAATGGATTGGAAAATGGCAAAAGAGAATCAACCAGTGGAAAAAGAAGAGCGTGCAGAAAACAAATCGTCGTTGAAGGACAAAGTGGATGCACGCGCCGCGGAAACGGTACAGGTGAACCCGGTGGAAAACGAAGGCAAGCCTTCTACGTCCAAAGAGGCGAGAAGCGGAAAACGGGAGAAACAGAAGCGAACGGCTAACAACGTCAGGAAGTTCCGGATGGAACGAATGATCAGCAAAGCAGAGCTGGCCCGTCGCGCAGGTGTCTCTCCGTTAACTGTAGATCGCGTGGAACGTGGGTTGAACTGTAGAATGGATACAAAACGAAAGATTCTTGAGGCCCTTGGTTTGGAGCCATCGGATCGCAAGCTGGTCTTTCCAAAAGACGATTGACATCACCGAAAGAGAGAGATGATTGCGGTTTGAGAATCTTGTCTGGGTGATGGAAGATCGTAGACGCGGGAACACCCATGGCAAGAAACTGTGTAGGTTTAGATATAGGTTCTTCCTCCATCAAGGTGGTACAGGTGCGTGAGACGAAGAAAGGTCTGACGCTCCTTAATTTCGGAATCGAACCCATCCACCCTCAATCAATTGTTGACGGGAGCATCATTGATCAATCTTCGATTGTAAATGCGATCAGGAGTGTTTTTTCTCGTCTGCATATCAAACAAAAAGATGTCGCGCTAGCCATTGCAGGGCATTCCATAATCATAAAAAAGATTTCGGTGCCTCCCATGACTCCTGATGAGCTGGAAGAACAGATCTCGTGGGAAGCGGATCACCATGTGCCTTTTGATAAAGAAGATGTTGAGCTGGATTATGAGGTGTTGAGGGAGGACAATGGACAGGGTCAAATGGAGCTGCTGTTGGTGGCTGCAAAGAAAGAGGTCGTCCATGATTATGCTGCAGTTGTCAGGATCGCTCAACTCAACCCCCAAGTAGTCGATGTGGCCGCATTTGCCGCCCAAAATGGGTTTGAAAGAGCTTATGCCCCTGAAGAAAATGAAGCAGTCGTGTTGGTAAATTTGGGCGCTAGTATTTCCACCCTTAATATTGTGCAGGGGGGCATAACAGCTTTTACGCGTGATGTTACTATTGGAGGGAACGCTTTTACCGAGGAGATTAGAAAGCAGTTGAAAGTGGGATATGAAGAGGCGGAGGCGTATAAGGTCGGCTCTGCAAACCCAATGGAGGCGGATGTAGTGCCCCAAGAGGTGCATAGAGTGATGGCTCAGGTAGCGGATCTGATTTCGGGAGAATTGCAGCGATCCATGGATTTCTTTTTGGCGACTACTGCAGGAGCCGAGATAAAAAAGATATTTTTAAGTGGAGGAACCGCCCGCGTTCCCAAGTTGAGAGAGGCAATTGAGCGAAGGGCCCGTCTGCCGGTAGAGGTGGTGGACCCATTCAGAAATGTACGAATCGATGAGAATCGATTTGATACACCATACTTGAGGGCTCACGCGCCCATGGCGACAGTGGCTTTTGGGCTCTCTTTGAGAAGACCGGGGGATAATTTGTGATGCTTAGAATAAACCTGCTTCCGGTCAAAGCTGCAAGGCGTTCCCAGATGGGAAAACGCCAGCTTTTGTTGTTCGTTGCGTCCATTTTCGTGACCATCGGGTTGTTGGCCATAGTGCATGTAAAGTATGTGACAGAGGACACGGGGAACTTGTCCCAGAGACGTGATGCTCTGAAAAAAAAGACCATAGAGGTCCGGAAGAAGACCGGCAATGTATCGAAATATAAGAAGCTCCAGGCAAGATATGAAAAGAGACGAAAGGCCTATGGTCAAGTCTTAAGCGGCTGTTACTGCAGGTGCAGCGGCGAAGATGAAGCTGTGGACTGTACCTCAAAGTGTGGGTCTACAAAGAAGATGCTTCGTTTTTGTCCGGGTCCGGTTTTGGTAATGAGGGAGATGAGCCGTGTGCTGAGTGAACGTTGGGGGCCGACACTGAAACCGGAATTGGATTCCACCCGCCGAATGGATTATTACAATCCAAACTGGGATCCTACAAGTTTGTGGATAAGCATGTGGCAGGAAGAAGATGGGATAGTCCAGATAATCGGTGGGGCAAAGGCAAACGGCGATGTGGCTGAATTTGAGAAACGTCTGAAAGCTTCAAAGTATTTTGCTGATGTCTCGGTGATCAAGACTTCTCTAGTTGAAGGCAAGGAAGACAAATTAAGTCATTATCAGTTCGAACTCACAGCACGTGTGAGTTACTGAGGCGTTTGGAGAGAATGATGGAGGCACTATACGACAAAATCGGAAAAATGGAGATAGCCACCAAGCTGGCTATTTGGCTGGGTGTCCAGGCTGTTGTAGGTGCGATCTATTTTTTCGGTTTCTATAAAGATATCAGTGATCAAAGAGGGCGATTGGAGGGTGAGATAGCTGTTGAAAAAAAGAACCTCAAAGAGGCAGAAAAAAAGCTGGCGGCGTTTAGGGCTATTAAAAAGAAAGTGGACAAGCTGAAACATCTAAGTGAGAGGCTGGCGAGAAGCTTGCCTGAAGAGAGTCATATTCCACTAGGAGAGATACATAAACGAGCTGAAGGGGCGGGAGTTCAGCTCTCAACGGTGACTCGCAAAGAAGAAGAGGAGTCTTCCGTCTATGCTCGAATACCGATCGCTATAGTTGTAAGAGGTTCTTACCACAGAGTAATGGAGTTTTTTTGGAAGCTTGGGCAGATGGACAGATTAGTGAAGATAAGCAACATAAAAATCTCCAAACCGGTACGCAAAGAAGGCGATGTCATTGTAGAGGTTTCTTGTGAAGCGGCGACTTTCAGATATCTCGCACAAGGTGGCCGTTCTAAAAAAGGGAAGGGTTCTAGGAGGCGATAATGAAAAGCTCTACGGCAAAACCTCTGATCATTTTGCTCTCAAGCATCATGTTGGTTCTAAACGGGTGCTCTGCTGAGATAGAGAGCACAGGACGAAGAGGTGCACCCGGAGGGTCAGCCGGGCAAAAAGACGAGGGAGTTTCTTCCGGAAGCAGAAGATCCGGAAAGAAAAGAAGAACTCGAAAAAAGCGAACAAAAGAAAAACTCCCCGGATTAACCGAGCAAGATTTTCTTTCAAGCACGGAAACTAATAGAGATCCTTTTAGAAGCTTCTTGCATCCAGAGGCGATAGAAGTTGAACAGGTCAGCTTCGAAGATACCCGTGTTGTTTTGCTGGAGCGTTATGAGCTCGCCGAGCTTAGATTGACCGGGATAGTCGGGGGACGGAGGCGGTTGGCGATGTTTAGAAGCCCCGAGAACAGAACCACAAATGTTTCCAAGGGAGTGAGACTGACCAAATCCAGAGCGTTAGTCGTCGAGGTTGCAGAAGATCATGTGATTTTGCAGATACCACAACTAACCGAAGGGCAGAAGCCGACTTTTGTTGAAAGAATTATTTGGGTGGATCCCAACAGAAAGATAGTTGAAATCGGCAGCTCTCCATTGAGAGCCGATGAGGAAGGGATCCGCTATTCAGGAAGGCGAAGAAGCAGGCGCTCTCGTCGAATAAATGAAAGGGAGTAGAATTATGAAAACCTCGAAACAAGTCAGGGCAGGTCGTCTATGTAGAGTCATCGCTCTGGCGGTGGCGGCTTTTGTGCTGGGTATGGCTCCGGATGTGATCGCCGCCCGAGGACTCAATAAACTCCAAGGGATCAGCTCCACCAAATCAGGTTCTGTCACAAAGATTTACCTGCAGATGGAGACTAAGCCAACGTTTACGGTATATCGGCTGGAGCGGCCTACCCGAGTTATCGTTGATTTAGCCAATACAACAGTAAAGGGCTATGAAGATCCGGTGGATGTAGACAGTTGGGCGGTACGACAAGTTGCAGTAGCCAAATTTTCCCATACAAACTCAACTATTACACGTGTGCTCATCGGATTTAAGAGAGACTCATCATATTCTGTGAAGGCAAAAGAGAATCGTGTCGTGGTGACGGTGACGGCGCACAGTAATCCTCCAAAAGATAGAGCGAAAGAAAAAGCGAAAAAAGTTGCTAAGCGTGCAGAGGCAGAGGCTGAAGAGGCAAAAAAGCTTGTCGCCGAGGCAAAAAAAGAGACCCGGAAAGTCAAAGAAGAGACGAGAAAAGTAAAGAGTGAAGCCGAGCATTTTAGAAGCAAAATACAACTGGCAAGAAAAAAACTTCAGGAGGCTGAAGAGAAGGCTAGAAGATTAGATGAGGAGTCGAGACAGACTCAGTCCAAACTTGGGCAAATGCGATCCAAGTTGGAACATCTGCAAAGTGAGGCCGAAAAAGCACGAAAGAAACTTTTCTATTCACGAACTGAGACCGCGAAATTGGAAAG
>JAABSF010000249.1 GCA_011390535.1 Deltaproteobacteria bacterium
CCTTCCGGTCCCAAGTCGATCAAAAAATCAGCTGATTTCATGACCTCTAAGTTGTGCTCTATTACAACAACTGTGTTCCCGGCGTTCACGAGTTTGAAAATCACGGTTAGAAGCCGGTCTATATCAGCGAAATGGAGGCCTGTTGTAGGTTCATCCAGAATATAGAAAGTATTTCCCGTTGCTCTGCGGGAGAGCTCTTTTGAAAGCTTCAAACGTTGAGCTTCCCCTCCAGAGAGGGTGTTTGCCGGTTGCCCTAACTTGAGATAACCAAGCCCGACATTCTGTAAGGTCGCAAGTCTATGGCGGATTTTCGGGATATTAGCAAGGAACTCGGCGGCTTGGTTGACTGTCATTGAAAGCACTTCGTGGATATTCTTCCCTTTGTATAGAACCTGTAGTGTCTCTCGATTGTAGCGATGGCCGCCACATTCTTCACAGGTTATGTAAACGTCCGGGAGAAAATGCATCTCGATGCGAAGGATTCCGTCACCTTCACATGCTTCACATCGGCCGCCTTTGACGTTGAATGAAAATCTGCCGGGGCCATAACCACGCATCCTGCTCTCGGGAAGATTGGCGAACAAATCCCGGATGTATGTAAAAAGACCGGTGTAGGTGGCGGGGTTTGAACGTGGAGTCCTGCCTATGGGATCTTGGGTGATGGCCACGACTTTATCGACGAAATGCGAACCCAGCAGCCTATCGTAATCGCCGGTCTCTGCGTGGGTTTGGTTGATTCGTTCTTTTAACGCCGGGAGCAGAGTGTCGACTACGAGAGATGATTTGCCTGACCCTGAAACTCCGGTAACACAGGTTAGGAGTCCCACTGGAAAACGCACGTCTATATTCGCCAGGTTGTTGGTTTTCACACCTTTCAGCTCAATTTGTCTCCCGGAAGGAAGTCTCCTCCGTTTTGGGATATCTATTCGGCGCCTGCCGGAGAGATATGCGCCGGTCAACGAGTGAGTTGAAAACTCGATGTCATCAGGGCGTCCGACTGCTATCACACGTCCGCCTGAAACACCGGCGCCCGGTCCCATATCAACTACGAAATCAGCCGACCGAATGGTTTGCTCGTCATGCTCAACCACCAGCACGGTGTTTCCGAGATCGCGAAGGTGAAACAGCGTGTCCAGCAGTTGTTTGTGATCTTTAGGGTGTAAACCTATTGAAGGTTCGTCAAGAATATACAAAACCCCCACAAGAGAAGAACCTATTTGTGTTGCAAGCCTGATTCTTTGAGCTTCACCACCGGAGAGAGTGGTCACGCTTCGATCCAGTGTCAAATATCCCAAACCCACTTTAGCAAGAAAACCAAGGCGCTCTTGTATCTCATAAAGAACTCTCCCCGCAATTTTTTTGCTTCGTTCATCCAACTGGAGGGAATGAGTGAAATTCAAGGCATTTTGAATTGACATTCCATTGACATCGGTAATGTTTTTATCGCCAAGCAAAATGCTTCTGGCTTCGGCACGTAGACGTGTGCCTTTGCATTCAGGGCAGGGTGCTCGGTTCATGAATCTCCGGAACTCTTCGAAAGCTCTTTGCGCGACTTTATTGGATTCCTTTTGTTTTTTTTCAAATTCCTTAAATCTTCTCTCCAGCGATGGGATCACCCCTTCGAAGGTCTTGAGTACGGATTTTTTACCTCGAAGAGTCGGTAATAAGAGTTTCTCATCCCCGGATCCGAAGAGCACTGCATTTCGGACTTTTTCCGGTAATTTTCGGAATGAAGTATAAAGATCGAATTCATAATGATTGGAGAGAGCCTCGATCATTCGGCTGAAATACACAGAGTTTCGTTTAGCCCATGGTGCGATTGCGCCCTCTTTAATGGACAACTCATGATCCGGCACGATAAGGGCAGGGTCGAAGAACATCAACATGCCCATTCCATCGCATTTTGGGCACGCTCCATGAGGGCTGTTGAAGGAGAAGAATCGAGGTTCAACTTCAGGAAAGCTTTTACCGCATTTCACGCAAGCAAAGTCTTGCGAGAAGAGGAGTTCCTCCAGGTTTTCCACTAAGCCTACCTTTACGATGCCGTCGGCCATTTTTGCCGCGAGCTCCACGGAATCGGCTAGTCGTTTACGAATCCCTTTCTTAATGACGATACGATCAACATAAACATCTATTGTGTGTCGCTTAGATTTATCCAGTTCAATTTTTTCAGATAGATCCCGGAGCTCATCATCTATGGACAGTCGCGTAAACCCTTCTCGTCTCAGGTTGTCAAGGACATCCTTGTGCGCGCCCTTCCGGTCTCTCACAACAGGAGCCAGGATAGCCATTCTGGAGCCGTTGGGCAGATCCATGAGTTGATCGGTGATTTGCGTTATGGTCTGTGTCTCGACTTTTATGGAACAGTTAGGGCAGTAGGGGATCCCTACTCGAGCAAATAGAAGCCTCAAATAATCATAGATCTCTGTTACAGTGCCGACGGTGGACCGTGGATTTCTAGAATTTGAACGTTGGTCTATTGATACTGCGGGAGACAGACCTTCGATGGAATCTACATCGGGTTTCTGCATCTGGTCCAAAAACTGACGTGCGTATGTGCTCAAGGACTCTACATAACGTCGCTGCCCTTCCGCATATATCGTATCAAACGCAAGAGATGATTTCCCCGAACCCGAGAGCCCCGTAATGACCACCAAAGACTCTCTTGGAATCTCCAGATCCACATTTTTCAGGTTGTGCTCTCTCGCCCCTTTAATAACTAGTTTTGCTCTTTCCCGCTTCAATTGAATTTCCCCACCACGTGCAAAGCGCTTTTCAGGGCGCCGTTTTTAGCTTCGCAAAACGTTTCATCTGATCCCTTGCCAAATTTTCATGTTAACCAATGGTTTTCGGATAAATAAATGACAAGTTCAGCCATAAATTTGTATTTGCATAGAAAAAATAAGCTGAATCTAATACTTCCTGTGTAAAAATAGCCTCCTGATCAAACCTTCAGTGGGCATGCTCTATGTCCTCCAAGACACCACCCTTTGCAAGGTTGCGAAAAAAATAATGTCAGACATGATCACACATGATCGGATTGGAGTCAATGTTTGAAAAAAATGTGGCCATGGCCAATGTCTAAACTACTCCGATGTTGGAAAACCGTGGACCGACAAGTTTAAGAGCTTGAAAAATAGAATGTCTTTTTGTTATTATAGAACAATAAAAGCTTTGAAAAAAATAGATCAAGGTGGACAGGTTTTTTAATCAGAGCAAATTTTGGAGAAGAGAGATGAAAATAAGTCTGAATCATTTTGTGTTGGTCATTGTTTTGACGTTTGCGGGTGGGGCTTTCATGATTGGGTGTGGAGACGACGACGGGGGAACAAACGACAACAACGACAACCAGCATCACTATTACGACGCTTCAGCGGAAGCTTCCGTCTCGTATGACGCTCATATTGAAGTTGATGCAACTCAGATGACGGATGCTGAAGTTGAGGTTGACGCGTTCACGGAAGCGGATGCAGGCGAGGTTGTAGGGGAAGGTGCGATAGGTGATCCGTGTGGAGCTCCCGGGGATTGCAGCCCTCCAACCGGCCTTACCGCCGAGTGTCTCACCGATATTGGAGGGTTTGTACAATTCCCCGGCGGGTATTGTACTGCCGAATGCACGGCTGAGGGTCCTGATCCATGCGAGCCCGATGGCGTTTGCGTTAATCTCATGATGACATCCTATTGCTTGAAGCCCTGCCAGGATATCAGTGATTGTAGAGAAGATGATGGGTATGAGTGCGATGATCCTATGGGTCAGGCGGGCACAACAGTTTGTGTGCCTCCCATAGGTATGTAATGTCTTGGTTTTAAATCTTACCTAAAAAGGAAAAAAGAGATGACCCACGGAAAGTTGCACACTTTGTTAGTTGGTGCTTGTGTTGGTGTATTGTTTGGTTCGTTGGTGGTTGGGTGTGGGGATGATGATGGGGGAACAAATGAAAATCATCATTTTGATGATGCAGGCCAAGATGCATCAGCGGAGGGGGACGCTGAGGTTGAGGTGGATTCCACAGTAGAAGAGATTGACGCTGCAGTTGGCGGTGAGCTCGGGATCGGTGAGGCGTGCAGCGAATTAGAGCAGTGTGATCCACCTGAAGGGCTTGTCCCTGAATGTGTGAAAGAGGTTGGGGAGGAGATATACGCAATGCAGTTTCCGGGTGGGTATTGCAGCTCAAGGTGCACAATCGGTGACCCTGATCCCTGTGAACCGGATGGGATCTGTGTGAGCCTTATGATGCAACGTTATTGTTTAAAGAAGTGCGACGTAAACAGCGATTGCCGTGAAGATGAGGGGTATGTTTGTGATGACCCCACCGGCGAGGCGAGTTTCACGGTATGCATTCCGGGGGAAGGGAACTGACCCTGATGGTTATATGTGGATGCTAGAGGTTGAAGTTTTGGGTTTTTTCGGCTCTTCTTTATGATTCGGCTGAATAATGGTGTGAACTCCAAATTGAAATCTAAGTTGGGGCAGGCACCTCAATGCCACAGCTTGACAACCTTATTTTGGACATCCTCCCAAGCGGCAAGCTCTATCGAAAAACCGGAATGCCGGTATCCGCCAAGGTTGCCAAGAATAAACCATAATCACGCCGGGCTTCCTCTAAATCGAAGACCACAAAGTGGCCGTCTCGGCCCTCTGGGGCCGCGTACTGAACGAACACCCCCGTGGCTTCTCCATTTGCCTTATTCCCTGAGATGGGCCGGGTTGTGGGATTTGGTTGCTCTGCCAGGGTAAAGCCGGGTGTTTCTATTATTTCCGGCTCAACCCACGTCAATCCCAGTGAAATTCCAAGGGCTTCCATGAGATCCGGTGGGGTGTAATGATCCACTATCCCCTGGCTCTGGTATATTGACTTCGCGCTGCACCCTTGGGGTGGCTCGTCAATGATTAAACGTCCGTAATTAACAGCGTCTGAGGGCTCTATGAAAGTCTGTATCAGGGTTAACCCAGGGTTAAAACGATCCACTGCGTAATCTTCACCCAACATTAAGGTTACCATTGTCGGGATGTCGACAGGTTCGTCTTTTTGAAGCAATGAAAGGATCATGTT
>JAABSF010000250.1 GCA_011390535.1 Deltaproteobacteria bacterium
GCGGGCGGCTGATAAACTTGGTTATTCTATGGCCTCCCAAGGATTCGAAGGGAAGACGGTGAAGAAGAAGATTGAACTCGACCGGCTTTAAGTTTCTGCTAAGCGCGTCTGGAAACAAAAATGCACGATATAAATATTGTACACCGCCATGAAGTTGTTGAAGATCATTTCGCAGGCTGTTGCTTGGATTGTCGGCGCAGCCTGGAAATCGTCAAGCCTCATATAATTAATTTTCACAAGCGGGTGTGTAATCTTTCCGATGATCATCTTTATGGGCTGCCGCCTGAGGAGCTATATGGGCTGTACGTCGCGCTTGATGACATCGCACATCTGAACGTGGGAGAGCATCTGGCTGAGTTTGTTTTAAACGACAAGGACATCTCCGAGTTGCTCCCGGACATCCGCAAGTACTATACGCGTTTTTTTGATATCCATGAGATGCATCTGGCGAAGGATATTCAAGAGACATCTGAAAACCCATGGAAAACCATAGACAGATTTCCTTTGTTGGATAGATACCTGAAATTAACCGCCGGCCATGTGGAGGCACTCTCCTTTCGGAATGATCGGGCTCTAGCATTTTTAGGCTGCGGTCATCTGCCCATGACTGCGGTTCTGCTGGCAAAAAACCATGGAACAGCGGTAACTGCCATCGATATCGACGATAATGCGGTAGAAAACGCTTTAAAATGCGTTGAAAAATTGGGGCTTTCCCACAAGATCGAGGTGGTCCGGGGGGACGAAGATATCTTGGAAAACCTCATCCATAGAAAGCCTCACGATATTTTGGTGGCGGCAATGGCCGAACCCAAGAATCAAATTTTTAGAAAAATAGAAAAACTCATGAAAACTCACCCGCAAATCGGGGTGAGCTACCGAACCTACACCGGCATCCGGGCCATTCTCTATAAGCCTTTTCTGCCGGATGAAATAAGTGGTTTTGAGCCCGTTGAAACAATTCTTCCCACTGGGCGTGTGAACAATACAACCATCTTTCTTCGATGCATCTCCCACAAATCGGCACCGCATGCAGGAAATGGTCTAGAATAATGTTGTCCGGCATAGCTACAGGCATTTAAAAAGAGTGTTTGTCTTTGCGGCTCTGCCTGCGTGTCCACTTTTTGTCATCCTTGTCCTTGTTATTTATTACGAAGGAAACCCGGGGGGAGATATGAATCTCGACAAAGGCACTATTTCGGCACTCACTGGATGAGGTTTTATGGCCATTACCCTTGAGCCCTTTGGTGCTACGGAACTTCGCATCATCTTAGATCCATGTATTGTTTCTGGTGGTTTTCTGGTGGTTTCCTGGTGGCTCCCTGTGGGGTCAAACTTCTATCAGCTCGTATTTTCGAGTGCCGATGCCGAAATGTTCTGCATATTCCAGCACTAGTTCGCCTTTGGTGGATGGGTGGTAGGCGATGAACTTATCCACCCCTGGGTTTGCCTGTTGAGCTACAGGGCTGGAGGGTGGTGGGGTTGCATTATTAACGAGATGCAGACTGGCGGTGTCTATGGCTACGGGATCGGTGGATGCAACGATCCCGATGTCGTTAACCAAAAAAGCTCCGGTGTCTTTCATGCAGTCGCAGTCCGGGGCCACCCGTACGATGAAATTTATATAGACGCTGACCTGGGTGCTCCTCACCACGGCTGCTGCGTAGGCTGACATTCGTTTCATGAAAACGTCTTTCTCCTGATTCCACGAAACCCCTATGGCTGAGGTTGGGCAACGTTGAAGACACTCGCCGCATCCTATGCATTTTTCTTTATCCAAGTGGGCTGTATCCTCCACAAGGATTGCGTCAGCGGGGCAGTGTTGAGCACAGACTCCACAAGCGATACATTTGGATTTTTTGATTCGAGGTTTTACCGAAGAGTGCTGGAAGAGCTTTCCTCCCCGCGAAGCGCATCCCATGCCCAGGTTTTTCAAGGCACCTCCGAAAGACGAGAGGAGGTGGCCTTTAAAGTGACTTATTACCACCATGTTGTCTGCTGCCGGAATGAGCTGGGCAAGCCTCGCAGGTGGAAGGTTCCATTTCTCCGGTAGTGACACTTCCACTTCGTCGGTTCCCCGCAAACCATCGGCCACCAGAAACGGTGGTGTGTTGGGCGGGCCGAACCCGTGCTCATGAGCAAGCTGGGTGTAGTCAACAGCGTTCATCCGCCGGCCGGGATAGAGCACGGTGGTGTCTGTGAGAAAAGTGCGCCCTTCGGGAAGATCAAGGCCCTTTATGACAAGATTGGTTTCGTAGGGCGTCACATAAGAAGTGTTTCCCTCTTCTCCGGGGTGAAACTTTACCGCTGTTTGATCTGTGTCTGAGAGATTCATGGAAGAGCGAAAGGGGGCCAACAACCGCTCAATGGTTTCTGTATGGCCTCTCTTCAGAACCGGATGAGCAGCTTTTTCGGACGTGTTTCGGGAAGCTCCGGTTTGTGTTTCCGAGCTGTTACTGTGTTCATCCAAAAAACCGTCTTTTCCATATCCCAGTTTCTCTGCTTTCAGGTAAAATACTTTTGAAACTCTGTTCTTCATGCCTTTTTGCCTCTAGTCGGTGGTGGCCCTTCCTTTCTTCCTATGGGAACTCCTCCACTTTATTAACTCTTGTAGTCCTCTCTTTTTTTCTTCCTTTTCTCTTCATCTATTTCTTGATTCCATATACTTATTTTCTTCTATGTTCATCAAAGACATCTGAAAATTCTTGTCTCCCATGAATTACTGCAAGAATTTCTACTCCCTCGGAGGATATTTCATAGATGAGACGATACGAATAGACAAACAACTCTCGGATATTTGAATCCCCAATCTCGGGAACAATTCTACCTATCTTGTGAAATTCTTTTAACTTTTCTGATTTTTCGATAAATTCTTGAGAAACTTTTATAGCATAATATTTGGAATCGTTCGCTATATAGTCATGGATACTCTTTAAATCATCTTTGGCCGGAATAGACCAAATTACCATGATTTCAATTCCTCTTTTAAAGCCTCAACAGAAATAGATTTTCCATCACGAATAGCTTCTTGACCTTTTTTTATTTTATCAATTACATAGATGCGATACATGATATCTTCAATATTAGCCGATTTTGGCAATTTTGATATCGCGCTAATTGCTTCTTCCTTTAAACTTTCCATATTTATCCTTCCGGAATTTTGGATTTACCTTTTGCTTTTTACCCAAGTTCGTTTTGAATTCAAAAATCTCTTTTTTTTGTCTTTGTAAAAACAGTACTATTTTTTCCGTTCATCAAAAAAGAATATTCCATCTCCTATATGAAATCTATATCAAAATCATCCACCCACCCTGCACGGGCGCGTAGCTGTCAGGCGCTGAACAATCGAAGTTGTTGATTAACGGCATACATACACTTAGGGCTGTCTCAAGAATAAGATCGCAGGAGGTCGGGATGGATTGAGTCAGCCCTTAGTTGCCGCTCAAGTTCCGTCGCCTGATTGGAAAAAGTTACCGAGGGGCCTATCCTTGCTGTGGCAAGGTGCGTTCTCTTGTGCATTACTTTTTGGTGTGTACATCAGCATCCAAGAGTCCGGTGTGACGGGTGTGTTCTGTGAGATTTTTGTCGCCGGCGCGACAATCGTGATGATCGTGATCGGCGCAGTGGGCGTGATTTGTGTGGGCTTTTCTGCCGGTGCAGTGGGTGTGATTTGTGTGGGCTCCTCTACCGCCACAGCAACCGCCACGTAATGGGCGTCCGCGAACTATGATGCCTATGGCTAACCCGGCCATGGCCAGCCCCACCAACACAATTGCGCCTAATACTGTGAAACCAATATCGCCCCATCCCTTGATGCCTGAACTCTTAGCGGTTCGGTTCAGGCCGGATTTTGCAACGGTGGAGGCTGAGGGCAACTCATTTTTTTCCGATTTTTTTTCGAGTTTTTCTTTAAACTGTGGTGACATCCACCGAATAAACCCTCCTTTGCCGTTATGGATTAGCAAGAATACCGCCAGCTTATGCTTGGAAGCGAGCTCTTTGGCTTTTTTAGGTCCCAGCGCCATCATGGCCGTTGCATATGCATCCGCCGGGGTGCATTCGTCACGCACAACGGTGGCGGAGGCGAGCGTATGAGAAATCGGGCGTCCGGTGTGAGGGTTGATTGTGTGGGAGTATAGAACACCGTCTTTTTTATGAAAGTTGCGGTAATCACCTGAGGTGGCCATAGAGGCGTTTTTGAGAGGAGTCACCAACTCTACTTCACGTCTGTCACGCAGGGGTTTTTCGACACCCACTCGCCAGAATTCGCCTCGATGGTTTCTCCCTTTGGCCCGCAGCTCACCACCTATGTCTACAAGGTAGTTTTTGTATCCCCGTTGTTCCAGCAGTTCGGCCAAGCGATCCACTCCGTATCCTTTTGCTATGCCGCCCAGATTGCAAACGACGTCGGGGTTGAGCTTGCGCAAGCTCCCGGATACTAGATCGATTTCAACCATGTCGCACCCAACCGCACTCCGCAGTTCGGCAAGCTCTTCTTTTGTAGGGTTTTTGCTTTTGCGTCCGGAGGTTCCAAATCCCCACGCATTTATAAGTGGAGCTACCGTTACATCGAAGGCTCCCTCTGTTTCTAGGCACATTTTCCGGGCTGATTCGAGTAATTGTGCTATTTCGGGTGAGACAGGGAAAGGCTCAGTGCTCTTGTGTTTATTGAACCTGGCCATCTCCGCTTTGGGATCAAAGACCGACATCAATCGGTTTACTTTTTCCAGCTCTGTGTTGAGTCGTTCCTCAAGTTGCCTTCTCCAATGTTCATATTTTCGGGGTGGGCCGTTGGGGTGTGAAATAATCACTTGCCAAAATGTGCCCATGGTACGGCCTCTGAAAACCGTGCGTTTCGGAGGAACCTCTTTAAATGCGGATTTTCCGTTACAGCCCAAAGCGATTGAGACTGTTAAGATTATTTGCAGCGGAACCCTGGATTTGCCCATCTCATATACCGAAGTCGTCGAACAAAATATTGTCTTCTTCTACTCCGAGATTGTGTAATAGATCCAGCACCGCCGCAAGCATAGGAGGTGGGCCGCAT
>JAABSF010000251.1 GCA_011390535.1 Deltaproteobacteria bacterium
CGGAAACTCCGGAAAAAAACAAGCCACTAAATAAGAAGCCACCCGGAAAAAAGCAGTGCCTCACGACCACATCTCCGTGAGAGCCTATCACCTTTGGGAGGAGAGCGGCAGACAACCCAATAAGGAAATGGAGAACTGGCTTAAAGCCGAGCAAGAGCTGCAAGATTAGTTTCCTGAGAAATCTCGTCCAAAACACTAGCCACGAAACGCAGTTGGGTCCTATATGTTTGTCTTTTTCAAAACCAGAAAAATATCAAAACCGTCATTTATCAATCCACTGTTGAATGCTTCATTTCTCCTTGTCCTTTTGCTGATAGCCGGCAGCTCGGGGTGCCGCACCTCCAAGTGCGCTCCCAGCTCCGCCGATAACCCTCAAAAGGCAGAGGCCCCAAATCGAACCGGCCCCAAAGCTGAGGGAGGTGACACAGTGAAACCAGAGATTCCAGACTACAACTTCTCCATTGGCGACGCCGAACCACCAACTCTTGCAGGAGCCATTAAAAATCGCCGGTCTATCAGGAGCTTTTCCAATAAGCCGCTCTCAATGGATGTAGTGAAGCAGCTTGCGTGGGCAACCCAGGGCGTCAACTCCAGCAGAGGATATCGTACTTGCCCGTCAGCCGGCGCCACTTATCCCCTTGAATTATATGTAGCCCATACAAGTGGAGTTTACCATTACCTGCCCGAAAAGAACGAGCTGAAGAAAAAATCAAATAACGACATCCGTAAAGAATTGGCTATTGCGTCCCTTAATCAAATGTCAATCGCACAAGCGCCGGCGGTCTTTGTGTTCACAGCCGTCCTGAAACGCACCTCCCGGCGATATGGAGACAGAGCCGAGAGGTATGTCAACATAGAGGTCGGCCACTGCGCGCAGAACCTGGCGCTCGCCGTGGCGGGGATGGATCTTGCTTCTTACCCTGTGGGGGCCTTTTCGGACAACAAGGTCAAAGATATACTAAGTGCTCCACCAACCCATGAACCGCTTTATATTGTTCCGGTGGGCTATCCTTCCGAATAGATCAATCAAACAGCACCGAATCACCGACTTTTGATCCGATGAGGCTCGGACAGATGTCCTTGCCTTATGGCAACTCAGACGTATTATCGGAGCATGTCGCTTCACTACGCCGGAGAGTTGGCAGCCCTGGCAACCGCCTGCTGTTGGACCATCACATCCATGTCATTCGAAGCCGCCGGCAAACGTATCGGTTCTTTGTCACTAAACGGTATCCGGCTCGCAATGGCCCTGGTTTTTTTGACCTTCTGGTGCTGGATCCAACGCGGCCTGCCTCTGCCCCTGGACGCCTCGGGACACGCCTGGGGTTGGTTGGCGCTATCCGGGGTTATCGGCTTTGCTATCGGCGACCTGTGTTTGTTTCGTGCCTTCGTGGTCATCGGCGCCCGCCTGTCCATGTTAATGATGTCCCTGGTGCCGCCCATGACCGCCGTGGGGGCGTGGATTCTTATGGGTGAACAGCTCACCGGGATAGAGTGGCTGGGAATGGCGTTGACCATAGCCGGGATATCCTGGGTCGTTTTGGAGCGACGCAAAGACGAGAGCGGCCGTCCAATTCGAGCGCCGATTAAAGGAGTCCTCCTGGGCTTCGGGGGAGCAGCCGGGCAGGCCCTGGGACTCGTGCTGTCCAAGTACGGGATGAGAGACTACGACCCCTTTGCCGGCACATGGATCCGGATCTTGGCAGGTCTTATCTCCTTCGCCGTAATCTACTCAATTATCGGCTGGTGGCCAAGAGTCACTGCTGCCTTTAAGCACAAATCCGGTATGGCCTTTACCGGCCTGGGGGCGTTTTTTGGGCCATTTTTGGGGGTCTCCCTCTCTCTGGTGGCGGTCCAACTCACCCACGCAGGGGTGGCTGCCACTCTCATTGGTCTGGTGCCGGTGATCATCCTGGCGCCTGCACACTTCATCGCAAAAGAACATATCTCACCGCGGGCTATTGCCGGAGCGTTGTTGGCCGTGGCCGGGAGCGCCCTGCTCTTTCTAAGCGACACACCATCAAGATGAGACAAACTAACAAGGTGAGACAAACTAACAAGATGAGACAAACTAACAAGATGAGGCAAACTAACAAGATGAGACAAACTAACAAGGTGAGAGACACTCTCGAGTTGAGGCACTCCCACAACATCAGACATCGCCACTAACCGATGCCATCCCCATAAAAGTAAAAGCTGGTCCCAAGGGAACAAGTCAAATAGGCGGAAACAAGGAAAAAGCAGAGGGGACGTAAAGGAGAAAGCGAATGGGAGTTAAAAGGAGAAAGCGAATGGGAGTTAAAAGGAGGGAGCAAATAGGAGCGACAAATCGATTAAAGGTTCTCAGTTGCACTTCATAGAAGCATCGCACAAACGCACAACCACAGGAGCCCCCCCTAAAACCTCCTTCGATATCATCGAGCCGATTAGGTTGAATGAATTCACTATCTCCGCGGTCCTCTCCCCGGGTACCACAAATCCAATCTCATAGGTCTTACCTTTTTTATTCTCCGTCCCCTCCTTTTCTCCACCACCTGCTCCATCCTTCATGGTCACCTTTATGGATTTGCGCCTGTCAGCCGTAAAATACCCTTTTTCTTTTAAAAAATTACCTATTTTTTCCGCGGTCTCCTTCTTGACCGGCTCTTTGAAGAAAACCTCTCCTTTGGCGACAATGAGCCTTTGACCGAAATTGCCTAAATCCGAAGGAACCTTGATTGTCTGTTTTGTCTTCAGATGCCTATCACACAAATGGACCTCTACATTTGCACCATCCAGTGCGTAAGTTGAAATCATCCCACCTAGGAGCTTGAACTGTTCCTTTAAATCCTTCGACAGAGACTCTGGGTCTTTCACGACAAACCGTACCTGATAAGTGCTTTTTTCCTTCACCAACTGAACGGATTTCTTCCTGTCTTTGGTGAAATAACCGATCTCAACAAGATAATGCCCCACTTTTTTTGCGTCAGCCTTCTTTACAGGAGATTTGTAGAACAGCTCCCCCTCCTCGAATGTAAGCTTATCGCCGTGGGTTTTACAACCTATGTACAGAACCGAAACAAAAACAAAAAAATTCATCACAAAGATCGGCTTTATACCTGTTTTAACTGTTTTGACTATTTTACCTGCTATACCTCCGCTACTTGATCTATATGCATTATCTTCTCTAACGGTTTTTCTTCTGGATTTTTTCAAACGGCCGGCTTCTTCTTGATAATAGTTCATAGCATCCTCCTATTGGCTTCTTTCCATCCTTATAGCCTCCAGGAAGAAAAAAATCTATATTCTAGTTCCGGCCCTTTACCATTTGGAGGAGCTTCTCTTGGGAGGTTGGAGACAACCCTAGGAGAGATATCTCTTCATCCAACTGAGCCTCTGTGCCATATCCAGCGACATAACCATTGACCCGGGCTGCGGCTGTAGAGGCCACGAGGTCTTGTGCTTGTGGATAAATGGCATTGAGCTCTTCAAAAAAACTTGGGGCATGACGGAGACGGTATTTTTGGTGATAGTCCTCGGCCATGGTAAACGTACCCACCGGTAGGATTTCAGTATAGAGATCCTTGTCCAACTCCTCAGCCCTTTCATCCCTGCTCGCTTCTGCGAGGTGCTGCTGGTCTTCGTTGTGATAAAGAATAGCAGACATATACTGACGTGAAGTGGGCGGTTTCGAAGGATCGTGGGCCGACCAAAACAAAGACAGGAGCTCTTTGTAGCTCATCTTTTGAGGGTCATAGTCCATCCGGACAGCCTCGGCGTGGTCGCCGATACTATGATAAGTCGGATTACTTGTACTGCCGCCGGCATATCCTACCATTATCCTAACCGCTGCAGGGAGACACCCGAACCGGGCGTCGGGACCCCAAAATCACCCGAGAGCAAAGGTAGCCGACTGGGTATTTTCCGGCGGATTTTGGTCCATCAGTGGGCGGGGATCATCTATTTGGTTTGCGTCTGCGCTTCCTGATCCTCCACCGTCTATTATTGACGGGTTGTGTGCTTCAGAGTCTTGAGCCACGCCCCCTATCTGGTGACAACCCGACCACAAGAGCCCCGTACCGGCTGCAAAGAGCCCTAACTCTTTCAAGAATTTCCGCCTGGATGAGCCAAGGTCACTTTGGGGATTACGCACCCGGTGAAGAAGCATTTCGTGTATTTTCATAAAAAACTCCTTGTCCTATCTTATTTATTACCAATAGCATCCGTTTTGGAACTTGCAAGCTCCCCAAGGCAAGATGTAACTTGCAAATTGTGTGCGATTTGTGTGGGACTTACGCGATTAATCATGAGACATTTGACTGAATGGAAACAGAACTTTGGGGCTTGAGCGCGATTGCCCTAGGTAACAACCATAATGCCATTGATCCTTATATCTAATCGCGTTATCCTTATATGGAGAGGGTAATCGTATAATGTAAGAAGTTTTGAATTGTAATATTCTTGAGAGGCATTGACCCTGTCTTTGTTGATTTCGACAGCAAAGTCAGTGGCCACAAAAATGAGTGGTGTCTGAATAGAAGCCGGTGGAGGACGATTATGAAAAAATATATCCGTGCCTTGTCAGGTTTTATTTTTTGGGGAGGACTTTTGGGTTGCACTCAGGTCACTGATTTTGACAAGAGCAAAATAGAGACAACGGAGAGAGTGTCTTTCGTTTTGCAGTACAACCCTGAAATCCAAGTGGAGGGTTTTGACGTTTTATTTGTTCTCGACACGACCACTGAGACTGCCGCTGTGGCTGACAAGTTGAAGGATACAGCCCAGTACTTGGAAGCAATGTTGTTAATGCCTGATTTGGGGGGTGATAATGAGGATCGTGTTGATTCTCCCCTTAATGTGGGAGTTATCACGCCGGATATGGGTGCGATGGGGCTGACGGATGTGCTATCTTGCAGCCAAAAAGGAGACGAAGCTCTCTTGTTGAATCACACGGGTGAAAATTGTCCCCTACTTTCAGAGGCAGAACCCTTCTTGGTCATCCTAGACAACCAAGCAATAAATTACGAAGACCCCGACACCGGAGGCCCTATGGATATGGGAAAGG
>JAABSF010000252.1 GCA_011390535.1 Deltaproteobacteria bacterium
GCATCCTTGTTATAGATTCCAAAGCTTCCGTCAGTCGCTTATCGGCTCTTTGAGCAAGATCTTTTTGTTTCGGGTTTAATTGCCCTGCGTATTCTTCCAACAATACTCTAAGCATAGAGCCCGCCGAGCCGATTGGGCTCTTTAGCTGATGTGCCACCAAAGACCCGAAACGAAGCATCTCCTCTTTCTGTCGTTTCTCCTCTTCTTTTCTTTCTCTTTCGCTGTCTCTTTCGCTGTCTTTCTTATCCGTCATTTTTTTCTCGTCACTTTTATCGTTCATCTTGAATTCATCCTAAGAAAAGAAAAAGGTGTCAGAGGTTAGCAATTAAGCTTTTATTGAGCTGAAAAAGGTTTACAGAAGTTAGCAATTAAGATTATTCGCCGGCCAGCCAGCCGCCTTCGAGCCAACCGCCGCCGGTACGCCAACTGGGTGCTTGCCCGATGTCTATAGGTTCCATTTCAGTCACGAGACCGGTTTCAAATGAATACAGTTGGTCGCCCTTGTTATACGCTTTGCCTGAGGGAGCCACCCAAGCGGAACCCATTGCGCTCCAGTCATCTTTGGGATTGTCGGCGCGTTTTTTGGGTTCGGCCGCGCAAAAATACTTTTTGGTTTTGGGATCATACAACGCTGTTTTCGTGTAGCAGCCGTCTCCGCAGCTATGCTCGATGAGCACTTTCCAAAAGTGTGTACCGGGGATATTCTCGGCATCACCACACAGATCAGCGGATTCACATCGATTTTTGTCTATATCGAGCTTTTTTGCAGGCTGTGTTTCGGGAACCTTAGGCTGGACCGGTCTTTCTTTGCCTTTTGCCATGAGAGCTTTTAACCTCTCCATGTTTGAAACCACTATCCCTTTGGTTTCTTTTTTCAGCTCGTCCACTTCTTCTATAAAATCATAGTTGCCTTCACTGGTTTCAATTTTCACCGTCCCGTCTTTAAAGACCAGAGAGAGCATCAACGGATAATTCATGTCACCACTGGTGAGGTTCGTGCCATCGTGTCTAATGTTAAGTAGAACTTTTGGAAAAGAGGCCAGAACGGTCTCTGGTTTGCCCGGGCCTTCCAGATCTATGAACTCGAGAGTCAGCTTCTTATCTTTCGGGCGAACCATCCACAATACTCTCAACTTGTTATCTGTCACAGCCCAGTTTACAGGGCCTTCATAGATCTTGTGTTTTGTCTTGCCGTCTATCGACACGGCCCAGAGACCTGTTTTTCCGTACATAAGGGCTACGTCGCCCGACATCCCGGGTTTTGTGCGAATTGTCTTTATCAGCGAGCTTGTGGCGGCTGGTTTTTCTTCCGGCGCAGGATCTGGTTTGTGGGATTCTTCCTTATCTGCATCTTGCTCTAGAGGTGTTGTCTCAAGGGTCGTTTTCGGGGAGTCAGCCTTTTTTTTGCAACCGACTCCCGCAATAACAAAAGCTGTAGCGACAATGCCGACTACAAAGAATCTAAGATATCCTTGTTTTCGGGGTTGTTTAAAAATGGAAAGAGCTTTGTGCCGTGCGTTTCTTTTTTCGGCGAGTTTTCTCATAACGTGACTTTACCTCCTCTTTTGTTTTGGTATCCATAATTTACCGGGATGAGGCTTGTACCTTAACCCATAGCGATAGAATCGGGCTGCAACTTCGATGCAGTGCACCGGATTAAACGAGTGGTTCATATCATTGTGGGATTTGCATCGTTCCCTATTTTATTCACAAGTGTCGGGAGAGAGCACACATGTACCGTCTCCGCAGTCTTCAAAAGGCGCCGGATCGCAGATCGCATCCTTACAGACGCCCGTTTCAATTGTGTTGGTGTTCTCGTCACAATACTCATATTCGTAAGAATTGTCATCTGAATCAGAGCATCCCAAGACACCAATACCGGCCCCCATGGCAATAACTGTGAGAGTGAATGCAATTCCGACCGTGAAACCTGATGCCAATGTTTTTCTAAAATTTAACATAATAGTATATCTCCTTAAAAAAACTTCCCAAGGGCTTGAAGTCATCCCTAAGCAGCCCTCAGCCGCCCTAAGCCGCCGGATCGGTAACGAAACATTTACCGAAAAGGTCACCGAAACAAGTTCTGAAATAAATGCCTGTAAATACTGTTTTCGCCCTGATTTCAATCATCAACAAAAAACCGGTTTGTGTCAATGTGCCTAAGGGCGCCCAGGCCCGGCCGATCCCCCAAATTTGCAACCCTTGCTCAAGAAAGCTTAATTGCAAACCTTTGACACCTTTTTCTGTTTTTGATGAAACGAGAGGGGGAAAATGTTATAGGAAAAAAGCGAGCGGTTTTAGCAGTGTCCTGAAAATGAGAGTATTTGGAGTTAGAATACATTCATGTCTACAATTAAAAAAATCCTCTCTCTGCTCACCCCAAGAGAACGCCGTAAAGGTTATCTCATTTTTTTCATGATCATTTTGATGGCGCTGCTGGATGCTGTGGGGGTGGCCTCCATAATGCCATTTATGGCTGTGTTAGGTAACCCGGAGGTAGTGGAGACAAACAGATACTTGGTTTTTATATATGACTTTTTCGGGTTCACTGATCCCAACAGGTTTCTGTTTTTTCTCGGGCTCCTGGTTTTTTTGGCTCTGGTAACATCTATTCTTTTCAAGGGGCTGACCCAGTTGGCGTTTCTCAGGTTTACGCACATGAGAAACCACTCTCTTTCCAGTCGCTTGTTTCTGGGCTACCTGGGACGGCCTTATATATGGTTTTTAAACCGGCACAGCGCTGATCTTGGAAAGAGCATCTTGTCTGAAGTAGGTCAGGTCATAAATGGGGTGCTCATTCAGATGATGAAGCTTATGGCGACCGGTATGGCCGCTCTTTTTCTAATCGTGCTGTTGATAATTGTTGATCCTGTGCTGGCGCTTACGGTGGCTGTGATCCTGGGCGGCTCTTATGTGTTGATATATGTCACGGTGAGGAAGTATCTGTCACGCATCGGAAAAGATCGAGTGTTGGCCAATAAAGAGAGGTTTAGAATTGCTCAGGAAGCTTTGGGGGGGATAAAGGAAGTAAAGATTTTCGGGAGAGAGCGTTATTTTTACTCCAGGTTTTTGAACCCTTCAAAGCGATTTGCAAGAAACCAGGCCAACAACTCCATCGCCGGGCAGATACCTCAACACTTAATGGAGATCATAGCCTTCGGCGGGATATTGTTAATCACTCTACATCTTTTTAAAAACCATCGCGATTTTAATCAAATCCTTCCCATTTTGGCGGTCTATGCCTTTGCCGGTTACCGGTTGATGCCCGCCCTGCAAAATTTCTATCAACATTTAAGTAAACTCAGGTTTTCTTTACCTGCACTGGATCTCTTGTACGACGATATCCGGGGGTGCCAAAACTATGAGGAAGATGAAGATGAAAATGAAGAAACAGATGATACAACCACAGATGCCCGAAAAACGGTTTCGCCTCTGGTTCCCAAAAAATCCATCAACATGGAAGATGTGACTTTTACATATCCGGGCAGTGATCAGCCGGCCCTTCAGAATCTCACCATTGATATCCCCGTCCGGACAACAGTGGGGCTGGTGGGGGCCACCGGATCGGGTAAAACGACCGCGGTGGATATTATTCTCGGGCTTCTCCGCCCTCAAAGCGGCCGGCTCTTGGTTGATGGCGAGCCGATTTTTTCCGAAAAACCGGCGCCGGGTGATTCTTCAACAACCCGCAGCCAAGAATCTCTCGATGGGGGAGATAAGGGCACTAAGGAAAGCCACTCTCTCCAGTCCGGACTTTCGCACACATCTCTTCGTTCTTGGCAACGAGCTCTTGGTTATGTGCCTCAGCACATCTACTTAGCCGATGATACCGTGGCCGCCAACATAGCTTTTGGGATTCCGCCGCAAAAGATAGATATGGATGCGGTTATAAGGGCAGCCAAAATAGCGGAGCTGCATGACTTCGTGAAAAATGATCTGCCGAAAGGTTATGACACCATGGTGGGGGAACGAGGCGTCCGGCTCTCAGGGGGGCAGATACAGCGTATAGGAATCGCGAGAGCGCTTTGTCATGATCCAGCCGTCCTGGTGTTCGACGAAGCCACCAGCGCCCTAGACAATGTCACCGAGAAGCTCGTGATGAGCTCCATAAACAAGATGTCCGGAGAGCGGACCATTGTTCTTATCGCTCATCGCCTGAGCACAGTTAAGGATTGTGACAAGATTTACTTTCTGGAAGATGGGTTGTTAAAGGCTCAGGGGAGTTATGATGAGTTGCTTAATGTAAGCGAAGAGTTCAGGCGGATGACTGAAACAACAGGGGGCGCAGAGACGGAGTGATTTTTCCTGAGTCTGCTGAGTCTGCTGAGTCTACTGCGACCACTGCGACCACTGCGACCACTGAGCTCACTGAGGCTATAGTTTGATCGGTGATATACTCTCCCCAATCCGTTCCGGGGAGAACTCTATGTAGGCGCGGCTTACTTCAGTGGCAGCCTGTGCGGAAGGTATCTTCGATGCCATCGCCGTCGAAGTCTCCGAAGGCCACGTCTGCGTAACTTCGCATTGAGAGCCGTTGCCATCCGCCGGTGCCGCCCCACACAACGTCCCATGCGTCTCCAGTGGGACGCAGGACGTCGGTGACCCCGTCGCCATTTACATCGGCGAAGCGCAAACTCGAAAGTCCGACCCCGGATGTGTTGATGGTGGTCCAGCCGCTGCTCCCTCCGTAGGAGACGCTCCATTCACCGTTCGAGGCGCGGAACACGTCGGTGTTCCCGTCGCCGTCAAAGTCTCCGAAGGCGAGAGAGCCGATGAGATAGCTGGAGGTGTTAAGCGTAACAAAGTTGGCGCTGCCTCCGTAGGAGACCTCCCAATGTGTGCCTGTTGTGCGGAACACATCGGTGCTCCCGTCCCCGTCAAAGTCCCCGAAGCCGAGTTCGCTAAGAGGTATCGTGTCGTTACGCAGCACACGCCAAGGCGAGGCCGCGCCGTCGGAGACGCGAAAGACACTCCCGGTGGCTTGGAACACATCGGTGCGGCCGTC
>JAABSF010000253.1 GCA_011390535.1 Deltaproteobacteria bacterium
TACGGTGGTTCAAGGAAAATGATGTCAGTAGACATGTTCATTTTGTGGACGCGTCGAGTGTTTTTATAGAGACCCTTAGAGGAGTTACCGAACCAGAACAGAAGCGACGTTTGATTGGTGAGGCATTTATAAAAGTGCTGGAAGAGGAGGCTCGCAAACTGGACCTAAAACAGTTTGTTATGGCGCAAGGAACAATATACCCGGATACCATAGAGACAGGTGGAACGCGCAGAGCTGCGGTTATTAAAACCCACCACAACAGGGTCCCTGTAGTTGAAGAGATGATCAATGCTGGAAAAATGATCGAACCTTTGGCAGATTTATATAAAGCAGAGGTGAGGGAGCTTGGAAAAACCTTGGGGATTGATGGGCGAGCGTTAGACAGGCATCCTTTTCCCGGACCAGGGTTAGGTGTTCGTTTGTTGGCTTCCTCAGGAGATGTTCCGGAAACCCATACGGACGAGTTGGAAGAGAAAGTAGCTCAACTGGCTAGGAAAGAAGGGTTTTGGAGCAGAGTCTTGCCGGTGCGCTCGGTGGGAGTTAAGGCGGATTTGCGTTGTTATGAGCAGCCGGTGATTCTTTGGAGTGAAGGTTTTGAGTGGGACAAAGCCTGTAGTCTCATCGTTGATATGGTCAACAATGTCGAGGGGATTAACAGGGGAGTGTTGCTATGGGGGAAAAATCCAGAGGGGCTCTCTTTTTACCCTCACCAAGCAGAGATGACCCGAGAGAGGCTGGAGATTTTGAGAGAAGCTGATTCCAAGGTTCACAAGGTGTTGTCGGAAGCCGGCGTGATGGATAAGATTTGGCAGTGTCCGGTGGTTTTGGCTCCAGTGGGAGAAAAGGGTGGAGGAAAAGAGCTTTTGATAGTCAGGCCTGTTTATTCTTTGCGAGCCATGACCGCTCGGCCCGCGTCCATTTCGGTAGATGCTATGAAAAAAATTCGAAATGAAACAGCTCATTTGCGAGAGATATGGGGAGTGGCACTGGATATTACACCTAAACCACCTGCAACAATTGAGTGGGAGTGATCGCCTTTTTTGCCACAAGAGGTTTAGAGCATAGTAGTAAGAAAAGCATCAATCAGGCATGTTTTGCCAGCGCGAAGCGGTACGAAAGGCTTGAGTTAAATAGGGGTGACCTGCGATGTTTTTTATTACATCAGCTTCTTCAAGGAGTAATTTTTTGCGACCCAGCTCTAAAATGGCCCGCTCTTTTTCATAGATGGATCCCTTTTGCAAGAGCTGAAGTAAAATCTTTTTATCTCCACCACCGATTGAAAGAAGTGTTTTTTCGACGCTTATCAATAGAGGATGAAGGGCTTTTGGTAGGTTTTCTTTTATTTCCTGCAAAAGAGGCAACTCTTTGGGGCCTCCGATACGATTCATGGAGAGCAAAAGGGAACGGACAAGAAAAGAGAATTCGGAAGAGGTTGTTTTTTTTGCCTTTTCTTCAGCTGACGAAAGATGCAAATGTTTTACTATGAGAGAGGAAAGGTCTTTTGAATAATTTTTTGTCCAACCAAAAACAGAAAAGGCTACGGCTTTTTTAATCAGAATGTCGTTATCATGAGATCTGGAGCTTGGTTTAAGATCTTTTGATGCAATATTATCTCCTGAAAGAGAGAAATCTCTCAGAAGTTTCAGCCCGGTTGAGGACGGGAGATGAGCGGCGGCCCGCGATAAGACAACAAAAGACGATAAAGAAAGGATGGAGGGGTTTTGCAGTTTTCTTGAAACTACGGGGGCGAAATCAGGACACCCCAGAAACACTGCAAGTCGCCACAATGAAGAAAAAAGCATAGGCGACAAAGAGCTAAGGGAGAGCCCCATAGTTTGGAGTATTTTTAAGCTTGATTTCAAATGTTCTGGAAAAGCATTTGTTTCTGCGTTCAACAGAGGTAACATATTCGAACCAAGGCCCTTGCATCCATAACTTTTTGAAAGCTCACGAGCTCTTTTAAAATAGTGGCCGGTAATATCAGAGACGAGGGTACCTTCCAACAATATTTTAGGGGAGCTGGATAGGTGTGCTATTTCTAACGATGCAGCTATGAAAGTATCACTCGCCCCACCTGAAAGAGCTTTCTTTCTAGCCTTTTTTAACAAGGGGAGTGCTTCTTTTTCAAGGACACGAGCCAGGACCCACAAACTGTCCGGGGGAGGAACTTGGGGAGATTCTACTATTTGTATTGTGTCACCAATAATCAGCAGGCCGACAAGATAACGTCTCCACCCATGGTTGGCAAGATAAGCGGTTTTTAGTTCTGATGCAGCCTTTTTGGCCACTCTTTGGTGGTATAATTCTTTTAGCGCTCTTTTAATGAGGGGCAGGTTTTTACCAGCTGATGCTTCAGGTTTGAGAGGGTCTATGCAGCTCCAAAAGAAAAGACATGTCAGGAAAAAAGAAAAAAATGTAAAGAAATTAAAAAAGCTGCAGGAACTATGAGCTGCTTGACGAAAACAAAAACACGGGCGTTTTATTTTTTTAACGACGATATTTTGAAGACTTATAAAATGGTGATCTGGGCCACACCCCATCATGCAACATCCTGAACAGTTTAAAATTTACATATCGTAGCGAGATAATTTTTTGTGTAAGCCTTCTCGAGTGATACCCAGGGCTTTGGCTGTGCGGGTTTTATTGTTGTCGTATTTTTCTAGAGATTCCCTTAAAATCCATTTTTCCACAGCTTCCATTCTTTCTTTCAAACTACCGGTGCTGGGGTTCATCTTTTCGGCAATGTGAGTCCCCTGAATTTGTACAGAGAGAAGATCGGGTTGAATGAAGGTCTCTGGATCGCACTGTATTACAAGACGTTGAACCTCGTTTTCAAGTTCACGGATATTCCCGGGCCATTTATAAGCAAACATTATATCCAGAGCTTCTTGAGAGAAGCCAAGAACGGTTTTTTGAAGCTCTTTCGTATAACGTTCCAAAAAATGATGTGCAAGAGCAGGGATATCTTCTCTGCGTTCGCGCAGAGGAGGCAACTCGATAGGAAAAACATGAAGGCGGTAGTAGAGATCTTCTCTAAATCTGCCGGCTTTTACCTCTTCTTCCAAGCTTTTATTTGTAGCGCAAATGATCCTTACATCTACCTTTTTGGTTCGTGAAGATCCAACAGGGCGGATTTCTCCTTCTTGGAGGACTCGCAGAATGCGGGCTTGGAGACTGATGCTCATTTCACCAATTTCGTCGAGGAAGAGTGTTCCCCCATCGGCTACTTCAAATAACCCTTTTTTGTCCCGGTCTGCACCGGTGAAAGCACCTTTTACGTGGCCAAAGAGCTCACTTTCCAAAAGATTTTCGGGAAGAGCGGCACAATTTGCGGCCACAAAGAGTTTGCTTGTGCGTTGACCCTGATCATGTATCGCATTTGCGACAAGCTCTTTGCCGGTGCCGGTTTCACCCTCTATTAGTATAGTAGCTCTTGTATCGATGACTTTTTCAAGCTGTGAAAAAATGGTCTGCATCGCAGGGCTTTCACCGACAATGTCGTCAAAAGTCCGCTTGGGATTCTTTTTCTTTAAATAAGCTGCCTCTGAACGAGCTTGCTCTTCTGAAGTTTTCAGTTTTTGATAGAGCCGTGCACTTTCAATGGCAGACGCTGCATGTGACCCCAGAATGGCAAGGAGCTCCAAATCTCTCTCTCTGAACATGCCGCTGGATGTTCGATTGTCGGCCTGTAAAACTCCGCGGATTTCTTCTCCCGACCAAAGAGGTACGCCCAGAGAAGACATAATATTGGCAGCCATGACACTCTCTGTTGAGCCAAGCTCCTTTTCAGCATTAGCTACCAGCACTGCAGCACGATCATTTAGAACTCGACGAAGAACAGCTCTGGACATTCGGACGGATTTTTCTTCTTCAGCGTTTCTGGCTCGCGCAAGAACTGGAGTATATCGGGAGCCTTCTTTATCAGCTAAAAGGATGGTTACATGTGTGGAGTTTTCCAAGAGATCGAAGACCACGTCCGCTAGAGCAACCAAAACATTATTAAGCTCCACTCCTGACTGGCTGAGACGAGAGGTGGCCTTATAAAGCTTTGCAAGATCATCAGGGACCGCGCCCAGCTCTACGGCCAATTTTTTGAGCTCTTCCCGAGATTTCTTGGCTACCAGTTTTTCCGGTGCATCATCTTTTGTATTCAAATGGACAGAACAGAGTAAAATTGTAGGAGATGTGGGATCCCCGAGAAGCAGCCGATCTCCATCTTGAAGAGGTGCTTCCCATTGATTGGGGCCCTTTAGGATCAACCGGTCGGTGTTTCTGAGAATCATAGTGCCGTTTGTAGACCTAAGATCTCTTGCTATATAAGAGTCTCCATCCACATAAATTTGGATATGTTCTGCTGAGAGATGATAATCACCTAAAGTGACATCACAGGAGGGGCTCCTTCCAACCACAATGCGGGAGGATTCCAACGAAAAACGGCGGCCTTTGTCTTGGCCTTGAACGACTTCAAGCTCAAGCATAATTCAAAACAGCTCAACCACCGGCTCTCATGGAGAAACAGGTGTGGAAGAGCCCTAACTGGATGGTTTTCTTCGGCTCATACGGCCGATACAGGATCGAGCATCTCTATTTACTTGCCAGACACCTTTTACACGACGAGAAGTCTCATCTTCAACAACGTCTATGATCTTTTTTCCCATCTCTTCATTGTCTGCGTGTCTGGAATCGGCTATTCGATCCAGGGCTAATAATATTGCCTCGCGGACAGTTGAAGAGGCATCGGCATATGCGCCACAGAGTGCTCTTATAGCCATCTCTTTTTTTCCAGCTTCTTTACCTAGCACAGCCAACATGTAGACAGCCTTTTCTTTACGTCGCCAGTCTATTGTTTTCAACTCTTGGGTCGGGAACCCATCTTTGCTGCAGTCGCGATCATTGTAGTCGGATAGGTTTTCTCCCTTTAGCGTTGCAATGTAACAATTAGTGTCGTGTTTGCAGTTTTCTAAAACCGTCAGCCTTTTCCCCATGTCACACAACCTAC
>JAABSF010000254.1 GCA_011390535.1 Deltaproteobacteria bacterium
CAAACCGATGTCAGGTAAACCAGGTGATTGTCGGCGGCCGGACAGCTCACTTCGGCGACGCCTGTGAGCGTTTCGCCGGCTTGGATTCAAAAGGGCGCGAACCGAGATCAGGTGAGCCCACAGGACTAAAAACATCAGAGAAGACCTCAACCGTTGAGAGTCAGGGTTGGGCACGGGGAAACATGGAGCTTTTCGAACTTAGAAAAGAGCTTCTTGCTGATCATCTCCCAAAGCCTCATCCTCTTTATCAGACTGAAACGACGAATAATGAAAGGAGCACGAACGGTCAAAGGGGCAGACTTCGTGTAGGGATTCCAATGGCATCCCTCAACCTTGAGCTTGCTCCACTCTGGGCCACTTTTTTAGATGAGCTGGGCTATGAACCTGTTTTATCAGGACAGACTACACCAGCCATGATAAACAGCGGAAGTCACGGGCTTCCCTCTGAAGTCTGCCTGCCACTGAAATCAGCTGCCGGTCACATAACCCATCTTGTAGAGCAAGGAATTGAAAGAGTTTTCTTGCCCAACGTTCTGGAGATGTTCCCGAGAAACGATGGAGACATCCCACATACATGTCTGTTCGCTCAAAGCCTCTCCGACATGGTTCGCACGATACGGCCTTCCAAGGTATGGTCTCCTCATGTCTGCCTCTCGAGCAAAGAGGGTATCAATGAATCAGTAAAAGAGTTTTCTGAATTATTCAAAAGAGAACCGGAAGAGATCCTGGCCGCTTTAAAGAAGGGGATCCGGATGCAACGACTATTCCGAGAAGCCAGAGAAGCGGTGGGACGAAAAGTACTCAAGGACAACTCATACGACCGCGCAGTTGTGGTGATGGGAAAACCATATAATTGTCATGATCCATACATGAACCTAGATCTTGCTCGTCACCTTAAGAGGCTGGATCTAAAGGCGATCCCAATGGACATGATCCCCTTGGAAGATATCAGGCTGGGGTCCAGGTTCCGCGTGCTCCCCTGGACTTTTAATCGGGATCAGATACGAACTTTAGAAGTAGTTTCACAAGATCCAAGGTTCTACCCTCTCTTGGTTACAAACTTCGGCTGCGGCCCGGATGCGTTTTCCTTAAAGCACATCAGCGACCTCGTCGCCCATCGCCCTCATCTTATTCTTGAATTTGATGAACACCGGGGAGAAGCCGGCTTGGTAACCCGCCTTGAAGCTTTCTTTGACGAAATCGAGGAACATAAAACACGAAAAAGAAAGAAGAAAAAAAGGCGCTCTGTAGCAATCCGCCGCCTCCCTAAGGTTCAAAAGGGGACATGCCACGTTCCGGTTTTTTGCGACCACTCGCATATATTCGCAGCGGTTTTACGTGGTGCCGGAATTGATATTAAAATGATGTCTCCACCTGATAATGAAACTGTAAGGTTAGCGGAAGAAGTAGGTTCGGGAAAAGAATGCCACCCTTACAACATGGTCGCCGCTGATCTCGCAAAATTGGTCCACTCCGGCCTTTACTCCGACGGGGATTCTTTCTTTATCCCAGGAACCACCAACCCTTGCCTGATGTCTCAATATGGAGACGGCGCCCGATATCTGCTTCGTACATTGGATGAGCCTGGGATAACAGTCTGGGATCCGGCGGTGTTCGAGATGGAAGACATCTGCGGAGTCAAAGGAATGGTCTCATTTTATGAAGGTCTCCTGGCCGTTGACATGCTCATGATAGCATCATGCAGATTCCGGCCTTACGAGAGAAATCCCGGGTCAATCGATTCCGTTCACGAGGATAATATCCGCCTAATCGCACACACTGTAGAAAACACAGGAGATATGCCCGCTGCAATGGGTGACTGCATACGCAGATTGAGGCAAGTCCCCTTGACGCAACAGCCTCGTTTTCCAGTAGTGGGTATCGCCGGTGACATCTACACTCGCATCAACCACGTGGGCAATGCAAACCTCTACAAACGACTGGAGGCGATGGGTTGCGAAGTATGGCCGCACCCTTACTTTGCAGGTTATGAAGATTACTGCCGTTATCGAGACACAATGAGATCCTGGAAGAGAGATGAGCTGGGCTCTGCTTTTTATTATCTTCTGACAAGTGGAGGATTGAAGAGCATCTCAAATGCCCTCAAAGCGCAGGTCGGGCACGACCTTGCTGCTCACTGCGTGGAGCCACCGCCTAGCAGACTGTCTGAGCTGGCGAGCCCTTATGTCGGGCCCATGGCAAACACTCTCCTGCATGAAAATGTAGGCAAGATAGTTGATTTCATCAACAGGGGCGCGGCAGGTGTAATCAACGCCGTTGGAATGAACTGCATGATGGGGATAGCCAGCGATGCAGCTATCCGCGCTATAAAGAGAGATGCTCCTCTGGTGCCCATCATAACTTTGGCTTATGGTGGAGTCGAAGGGCCTGCTCAACGCATACGTTTGGAGACCTTCATACACCAGGTTGGAGGAAAAATTTCGGGAAATCATAACATAGGGAATCAAGACATGATTGCGTGAAGAACGGAGATGATTACCCTAATTAATAAATAAAAAAGCTGAAGCTCAGGGATTGGGAAGATGAAAGACGAAAGACAAACATCTCCGGATACTGCGCACTACCCGTTCTTTTCCAAGAATGACATCAATGGTTTCTGGGCGCTTTTTGCAGACAATTTGGCCAACATGGTACTGGTGGCTTATCTGTGCACAGCGGTAATCAATATCCCTGCTCGGATCGTGTTCGGCAGAATTCTGCCGGGGTTGGGGGTGGCCCTTTTAGCCGGGTTGTCGTTCTACTCATGGCAAGCTCATCGCCTCTCTAAACGAGAGGGTCGCAACGATGTCACCGCCCTCCCCTATGGTATCTCTACACCGATTTTATTTGTGTATCTTTTCGCCGTAATGCTCCCGGTGAAGATGGTCACCGGCGATCCTATAAAGGCTTGGCAGGTAGGGGTGGCCGCTGCATTCATAGGTGGAATAATCGAGGCTTTGGGGAGCATCCTCGGCCCCTGGCTAAAAAAAATAACACCCCGTGCCGGAATGTTAGGTACTCTCGCGGGGATAGCGCTTGTTTGGATAGCTGCGGTCCCCATGGCAGAGATCCTGGAACATCCACACATCGGCCTGCCGGCGCTGGCTCTTATTTTGGTAGGGTTGATTGGAGGGCACAGGCTCCCATTCGGCATACCGGCCGGACTGGCGGCCATAATAATCGGCACAGGAATCGGTCTTTTCTCAGGCGAAGCTGAATTCACGACAAAAGGTTTGGCTCTTCATCCACCAATCCCCGTAATCGGCGATCTCTTCAGCGGTTTGAAATATATCTTTGAAAACCCCAAAATTCTTCTCATTGTGGCGCCCTTGGAGATCTACAATTTTATCGAAACCATGAACAATGTTGAATCAGCAGAGGCGGCCGGAGATAAATACAATGTTGGGCTTTGCCAGCTGGCCGACGGCGGCGGGACCATAATAGGGGCGATTTTCGGAAGCGCTTTCCCGACAACTGTTTACATTGGACACCCTGCATACAAGCGCTTGGGAGCTCGTGCCGGATACGCGCTGGGTGTGGGAGTGGTCTTTATCCTGGCGGCAGTCTTCGGTTTCATTACAATGCTTCATTCTCTTGTGCCGATAGCTGCAGTGGCCCCACTGCTGATCTTCGTAGCCATGGCGATATGCTCCCAAGCTTTCGGAGCTGTTGAAAAGCGTTACATGCCCGCCGTGGCCCTGGCCATGGTGCCGCATGTGGGCGACATAATATATAAAAAAGCTTTAGGCGTGACCGGCGGAGTTGCCGAGTACCTGTCTTCCGGCATGGAAAAGATACCCCAAGCTCTACAAGCGCGCATCGCCAACCTCCGCCTGCCCAACCCCGAGAGCATATCAGAGCTCAACCAAGCGCTGCTCCAAACCGGGGGCATTCATCTTACCGGGCAAGGCTATTTGTCTAGGGGAGCCATAATTACAGGTTTGTTGTGGGGCGCTATAGTGGCTTTCATCATCGACAAAAAGTATCTTTACGCCTCCTATTTTACAATAGCGGCTACAGTATTGACGCTGCTGGGGTTTATACACAGCGGAAACTCAACCATGCTTCATTTCAACACTTTGACCCTGGGGTATTCAATCATGGCGCTTGTGCTCTTCGTCATTTCCAGAACCGCGCAACCTCTCAAGGAACCAGCCGACACCACCAAAAAGAGTAATTCCAATGACCACAGTGGCCATGAGCCACTTCATGACATTGAAAGTAGAAGTTATCATGGCGACAAGGTCAGAGCGTGCGGGGAACCGAAGCAACATGAAACCGATGCCGATGTTTTCGAAAAAATCGAAAACAACCGCGACAAAGGGAAGCAAGTTCAGGATCCGTAACTTGGTGACCTCACCTTGCCTTGCCTTCATGTTGAAAGGTCTTTTACTCAGCAATAAGCTCGTTATCAGGACAAAAAACAAACCATAGATCAAGGGATAAAAAGTATCGGTCACGGCCACCATGAACAAGTAGGCCCTCCGCCCGTTATCTCCGAACTGCCTTATTGTTTCATGCGCTGTCTCCGCGGAGAACCCGAAGCGCAAATCCAGAACCTCCGGCCCACCTACCGGCGCTATTTTTTTAATGTGATAAGGAAAAAGCACCAGGTTAAAAAAGAGCATAAGCGCGAAAAGAAAAAGACAATAGCGAGGAGAACTTATTTTATATGCCCAATCGGATAATCGGTAGATTAATCTCAACAGCTTCGCCTCTATTTACCGGCAACCGCACCGAGACCGAGTCGACAGCCTGCGCGAAAGCTCAGCGGCGACAGTCAATCCCACCACTCCGGCACCAATAACAACAACATCAACGCTGTTATTAACCATCAAGAACCCTCGTCTGATAGCTCCAATGCGCCAAGATCCATCCACATACCGCCATCGCGAATCCCCTTCACTCTGGAGGAAACAACAAGAGGGTAAACAGGGGGTTGCAAAGGAAGGACGGCAGCCAATTGCCACAACCTCTCCAAAACCTTGGAAGACA
>JAABSF010000255.1 GCA_011390535.1 Deltaproteobacteria bacterium
CGTTCATCCCGGAGTAGAAATTTGTTTAACAAAATCTATTCGATTCAATTCGAAAGAAAAATTATAAAGGAGATACCGTAATGGCAACAATTACAGCCGCCCAGGTTAAAGAGTTAAGAGATCGTACCCAGGCGGGTATGGTGGATTGCAAAAAGGCGCTTCATGAATGCGATGGTGATATGGAGAAAGCCATCGAGTTTCTGCGGAAAAAAGGTCTCGCGAGAGCACAAAAGAAAGCCGGCAGAAGTGCTTCTGAAGGTTTAATCAGCTCCTATATTCACGGTGAAGGTCGTATCGGCGTGTTGATCGAAGTAAACTGTGAGACGGATTTTCTTGCCCGCACTGAAGAATTCAAAAAGCTCGTTCGTGAAGTCTCCATGCAGATCGCGGCGTCAAGTCCTTTGTTTGTGAGAAGAGAAGATGTTCCCGCAGAGTTGATAGAAAAAGAAAAAGAGATTCGCGGTGAGGCGCTCAAAGAAGAGGGAAAACCTGAGAAAATTATCCCCAAGATTGTAGAGGGTCAGATCAATAAATGGTACGGCGAGATATGTCTTTTAGAGCAGGCATATAACCGAAATCGTGATATCACCATTGATGAGCTCATCAAAGAGTTGAGCGGAACCACGGGCGAGAACATCATGGTGAGTCGCTTTGCGAGATACGAGCTTGGTGAAACACTCGGATAGGACACTCTGCAAAAATGAGGAGCTGCTGCCGGTTCAGCGTGTCTCTGAGTGTTGTTCTTTGGGACTCTGATTGTGAGTAAAATGAAGCCGGTCGGTTCCATGTGACTCATTAAGCGGAAAGCAATATATGCAAGAACCACAGACCACTAAGACAGTTTTCCGGAGAGTGCTTCTGAAGATCTCCGGTGAGGCGCTTATGGGCAAACAGCCTTACGGTATCAGCCCTGAAGTGCTTGGAGATGTTGCAAGACAAGTGGTGGAGGTTCATGAGTTGGGCGTAGAGGTGGCGATTGTCGTTGGCGGAGGCAATATATTCAGGGGCTTGGATCGGCTTGCAGATGGTTATGATCGTGCTTCTGCCGATTATATGGGGATGTTGGCCACGTTGATGAACTGTCTGGCTCTCCAAAATGCTATTGAAAAAGAGGGTGTGCCTACCCGGGTGCAGAGCGCGTTGGAGATAAGTCAGATTGCAGAACCATATATCAGGCGTAGAGCTGTCCGCCATCTTGAAAAAAGACGAGTTGTCATTTTCGGCAGTGGAACCGGGAATCCGTTTTTTACGACTGACACGGCAGCGGCCTTGCGGGCTGTTGAAATAGGGGCGGAGATCTTGTTAAAGGCAACTAAGGTGGACGGAGTCTACGATAAGGATCCCAGGGATCACAAAGATGCCAAGTTGCAAAGAAAAATAAGTTACTTTGAAGTGCTTACGCGGGATCTGAAGGTCATGGACCTGACAGCGATTTCACTATGCAGAACCAATGAGCTGCCGATTTTAGTTTTTAATCTGAAGCAGGAAGGGAACATAAAAAGAGCGGTTTTGGGCGAAAAGGTCGGGAGCCTCGTGAGTAAGTAGCTTAGAGGGGAACAAAAAAATGATCGAAGAAGTAATAAGCAGCATGAAATCAGAGATGAAATTGGCTATTGAAGCTATGAACAAAGACTTTTCCAGAATGCGTACCGGAAGAGCGAACCTCGCCATATTGGACGGCATCAAGGTTGATTATTACGGAACGGCGACGCCATTGAATCAAGTGGCATCCATGTCGACTCCGGAGCCTCGGCTGATTGTTATCAAGCCTTGGGAAAAGAATATGGTGCCGGTGATAGAGAAGGCAATTTTAGTAGGCGATCTTGGGTTGAACCCAAACAACGATGGAGAAGTCGTCCGGATTCCCATCCCACCCTTGACAGAGGAGCGAAGAAAAGAGCTCGTGAAAATGGTGAAGGGGATGGGAGAAGATTACAAAGTTCAAGTTCGCCGAATACGCCGTGATTCCAATGAAATGCTGAAGCAGTTGGAAAAGGAAAAGGAGATATCAGAAGATGATCTCCACAGAGAGATGGACAAGGTCCAAAGCAATACCGATGAGTTCATTAAAAAGATAGACGAACAGATCGACAAAAAAGAAAAAGAGATCCTTGAGATATAATTTGGTCGTTCAAAAGCATGTGCTCAGTGTGCTCAGTGTGCTCAGTGTGGTCTGGTTGTACGGTTTTTTAAGAGGGTTCTGATTGTCTGAGCTCTGTGTCCCAGGCTGTAACGCAAAAGAACATCTCGCATTTTTTCTTCTTGTGAACGATCGCAAGAAGGTGGCAGAGTGTTTTGAGACCTGTCAGTGTTCATTATGTTTAGGAAGTCTCTTCTAAATTCTTCATAAATCTCAGCTGCCTTCCGGTCGGTTTCTATCATATCGACTAATAACCGCATCCATAACTCCTCAGATTCCTCAGAAGATGAAACTAAAACGCCGTACAGGTATACAAGTGTAGGATAAAAACGTACATTTGGCTAGTTTTGTGTCAGTCCTAAGCAGAGTCATAAAAATCCTTGCATTAAAAAAAGTTGGCAACATTTGACTCATGCATCCGATAAAAGAAGAAAAAAGAGGATAGAAAACAATGCTTCACCAATTAACCGGAAACAGTAGATATCTTTCAGATCACAGCAGAACGACAAACCACGGGAATGTTCAGATTTCCACCTACAGCAGCGGCGGGAGTTGTAGTCAAAAAGACGCTTCTCTGTCGGAAAGTGACGATGGAGGGTTTTTTTCCTATTTAACCGGGGGAAGCGATCAGGATGAATATTCTTCACAGCTGTCAAATCAAGCAGACCAAGGGGAGAAAATGTATTTCGGAGCGGGGAGCGAAGATCACGGAGGGAGTGTTGGTGAAACTTACTCAGACTCTGAATATGGAATGAATTGTCTTGATGAAGGCAGACACAGTAGGTCGAGATCGAGTAGAGAAAGTGAGGTGGGAGAGCAAACGGATTCGGAAGACCATGGTGAAAAATCCCAGCCGGAGAAAAAAAAGGGAGCGGCTGAAGAGGGCCGAAAGGAAGATAGTCAAAAGCAACAAAAAGACTACGGATCAGCTAATAAGTGCGCTCAAACCTCACAGGGGAAACCCTGGAAAAAAGATAAGGAAGAAATCTCGCCGCCCAAGTTTCACCCCGGACCTTTGGGGAGACCCATAGAATCATCGGCTAATATAAAAAAGGGTTTTGCCGTGCAATCCAACAACGGAATAAAGGAGCTAAGATTGGATGAGATCCCCGGTTTAAAAACCTTGCGTTGTGGAACAACGGAGAAAGGGCTTCCGGTGGTTATGATGGAAATTGATTCCAAAAGAATTGGTGATTTAACTCTTAAACTAGAGCTGGGTTCCAGCGGCGCGTTGGTTGTATCAATGCAATCGCAGGGGAATGGAGAGCTTCCGCCGGAGTTGAAAGATCGTCTATTGAAAGCTCTCAAAGAAGCGGATGTTGAATTGGAGAGCTTTGAAATGGAGGGGAAGGGACAAGACTTATCTGATGGTGAGCGCGAGAGAAGAGATCGAGTGTATGTGAACCCTTTGGCCGAAGATGATCTGCAGGTTGATGAGAGGCGCGCTCCGATGACGACCCTTTATAGGCATAACTCTAATGTTGATGTTGGGCTCTTTGGGAAAAAAAATTCGGAAAACTATTTACGTGGGACCATTAAAAAAGCTATTATCTCGCTTCATGAGAGAGGCTGTTTTTCTTCAGGGGCACCCCGGTGCCGGGTCGATTGATTCCTCAGGGTATCCAAAGCTTACACGGCGGCAAAAGCAGATGCTGGATACGGCGGGGAGATTTCTCCGTTACATCCGTCCGGACTTTTCTGTAAAACAGACTCTGGAGAGTTTTCTCCAAACGAGTGTCAGCGTAGGTTTTATTGAATTGACTATGTTGGTGGGAGGTGAGGTATCCGAACGGTTAGAGAGTATGGCTGCCGCGTTGGAGCTTCAGAGTTTGGGAGGAGATGCTTTTTATTTGGTTGGTGACTCTGCTTGTGTCACAGGTATTTGCGGCCTCGTGGCACAACAATCGGTGCCGCTGGTTATTTTTCCCAGAAAAGCCACGCTGCCGGAGTTGGGTGTTTTTGCAGGACTATCCGCTGCGGTGTTGTCTCAGCTTTCTTGTGGGGATGTACAAATCTCAAGGGTTTTAGATGGGCCGGAGGTCGTGGCCGAGAGGGAAGTATCAAATGCATGCATTTGGGTTGAGTACAGGGTGGGGCTGGACACTATAAAGGGACGGCTCGCTGTATTATTGCCTACAGAGTTTAAATTCCATGAATACTCATCTCGGTTAAATGATCTTTTCGTTGAGAAGTGTTTGTCCGGTGTTGTTGCTAATGCGGGAATCGAGACGGTGCCGTGTCGACTTGCTCTATCCGCAGTTGAAGGGCTCAAACCGGATGATGTTGTTCTTTTTCCAACGATTCAAACACATGGGTCGCCGTTTATTCTACGAGTGGGCCGTGGAGGATTTCCTTGCCGTTTGACTATTTGTGATAAAAAAAAAGCAGCAGCAAAGTCAGCCTCCGGATTCTTAGAACCCCCCGCAGAGGGCTTTATGCAGACCGGGCTGTTTGCCGGGACCAAAATCGAAATCTTGGGAGAGTATAGTATGACGGATTCTACAGTTTCTGGATGCAATTTAAATCAAGAAGGAAAAGACGAAACAGCTGCTCTTTCAAAAGAACGTCTTATGCAGGAGATGGAAGTTGAAGCAATTGTTGAAGTCGCACGAACTGCCCTTTCAGCTGATAACCTGGTTTGTTTAAACCGTGGATCCGTGATCTGTCTAAATCGTCCGGTTTCAGGTCCCATGGATTTGAGAGCTGGAGGAAAGCTGGTGGCGAGGGGAGAGTTGGTGGATATTGAAGGTGAGCTGGGGTTCAGGATTTTGGATGTTGTCTAGGCTTGCCCCGCCCCGTTCGGAACTAGTTAGTCTTCTTCCACCACAGTCTTGTAGACGCTTTGAAAA
>JAABSF010000256.1 GCA_011390535.1 Deltaproteobacteria bacterium
CGAACCCTGAGCATCGATCCCGCCACCATGTTAATCTTGGATTGAAATAGGCAAAAGCCGGCATCCATACTGAACCCTCCCCCACATATATGTATTTTAGATACTCCTACTTTACCACTATTCTGGGTGTCTCTCCCGGAAGCCTAACCAAAATCTCATAGTTCATGTAGCGAGTCATATCACTAAAAGAGCCCACACTGATCTGCATTCGATTCTGTTTACCTAAAATCACAACCTCATCTCCAACTTCAACCCCCGGAATCTCTGTGATATTTATCATCATCGAATTCATGTTCACAACACCCACAACAGGCGCCCTCCGTCCACGAACTAAAACATGGCCCAGGTTGCTGAGGTTACGGCTGAATCCATCGGAGTAACCTATGGGCACCACCCCCACCTTCTCTTTCCTCATGGTCAGATAAGTATTTCCATAACCCACAAAATCTCCCTTTTCCACTTTCTTGATGCTCATCACACGACTCTTCCATGTGATGACCCGGCGGAGCGGATCACGGTTTTTCACCTTATCAGTCGCCTGCTGGCCATGCTGCAAAACATAATGCATCTCGGTTTCTTTGCTGGGCCAGAACCCGTATTGCGCTATCCCAATACGAACCATATCCAATATGCTATCCGGGTAAACAAAGGCCGCAGCAGAACATGCTGCATGACGCAACCCGATATCTATATTTTGATTTTTGAGCCATTCACATTGCTGTGCAAAGCGGTGCATCTGTCCTTGTATTCTGAGGTAGTTTCCCGAGCTCTCGGCGCCGGCATAATGAGTGCAAACCCCTTCGACCACCAATTTGTTTGGATTTCTCCTGATTATGTCAATGGCGTCCAGCAGATCTTGACCTTCCAGGCCAGTGCGGTGCAATCCGGTCTCGATCTCAAGATGAATTTTTGCCTTCATCCGAAGTTTAGTGGCTTTTTCGACAGCTTCATGAAGACGAGCCAAATCAAACACATAGAAAGATATGCAGTTCTCTATGGCCCACTCCATAGCATCATCAGCCAGATCTCCCATGATCATGATCTCGCTGTCCCGCACAAGGCTCCGCAACGCCACATGTGCCTCAGCAGCTGAAAAAACAGAAAAATGCCTAACGCCACAACGCTCGGCCATAGGAACGAACTCTCTTATGCCGTGACCATAAGCATTACCCTTCACCACGGAAGAAAACTTTGTATTCGGTCCGATACTGTTTTTTAAAAACCGGATATTCCTCTTCAACGCTGATTCACTAAGCTCAATACTGGAAGTGCTGAACATTCCTTACTCCGAGTTATTCTCTTTCCAACGAGTTTTCTTTTTCGCCGTGTTCTCTTTTTCGCAGTGTTCTCTTACGTCACCTTGCGATCTTCGAAACCAACGACACGACGCAATATTTCCTCAAAAAGGCTCGCTCCTCTATCCAGCAAATCATCGGGAAAATCATAATTGGGGTGATGTAAGGCAGGGTGCTTGAGCCCTGCACCCAATCCCCAAAAAGCACCTCGGATATTTTTTGTATAGTTACCGAAATCCTCCGACCATGGAAACGGAACATCTTGCCGGGCGATATCCATCCCAAGATGTTCCGCAGCAGCCTCAACATACTCAACCGCATCATCATGGTTCACGGTGGAGGGAAATTCCTCCACCCAAGAGCTCTCCATTTTTAAATTCTCAGCCATAGCTATAGCCTGGAGCATGGACATACATTTGTCTTTTATTCTATCTAAAACATCTCCTCGATGTGCCCGCAAGGTTGCCATTACCTCGGCCTCTCCCGGAGAAGTACCGAAGGCCGGTGCACCCAAGCGAGCATGAATCACCGTCACCTTTGACGCCTCATGAAGAGCCGTTTGAAATTGCGGAACCGCGCTGAGGGCTTGGATCGCTTGAGCCACCGCCTGTGCCGGACTTCTCCCTTGATGCGGCTCAGCGGCATGTGAAGTGGCCCCCTCCAACTTCACCTTCAGCCCCACCGAAGCAGATGCGAACACGCCTCTTCTCATTATGACCTGCCCAAAAGGAAACCCCGGCAAGTTATGCAAACCAAACACCCAATCAGGTTTCAGATCCTCAAACTTCTCATCTTCAATCACCCAACCTGCCCCTTGCCCAATCTCTTCGGCCGGTTGAAACAACAACACAACCGAGCCTTTCTTGATTGACCTGGCCGCCAACATCTCAGCAACAGCCAACACTATCGCCATGTGACCGTCATGCCCACACTTGTGCGAAACACCCGGCGTCTTCGATGCATAAGAAAACTCAGCCCCCTCAGGAATGGGGAGCGCATCCAACTCGGCGCGCAAAAGTACACGTGGACCCGGACCCGGCTCGACACCATTAAACACTGCCGCCACTCCGTGCCCGCCAATTCCCGTTACCACCTCATCGGGATCCAACCCTTGAAGATAATTACTCACAAACTCAGCCGTCTTCTTTTCCCTCCCGGACAACTCAGCAAGTTCATGCAACTTTTTCCTTAATGTGACGTTCATTCAGTCTCATCCCGATGCTTACTCAGATTCGCTTCCGTCTCTATCGCCGACATCTGCTCCAAAACAGGCGGCAGTATATCTTTCTGTCCCTCAGGCACAGTATCGGCAAACCGGGCAACTGAAGGCACCACGAACTTCTCCAAATATTTTCCACTCATAGCCCTCAATAAAGCTGCATAATTCGGGCTGAATTTTATTGTGTCCCCCACCTTCAATCCTCCCGGCTCCTCCCCTATGTTAACCACACTCAAATCACTGGAAGCACCTGCAATCTGATGCTTCGGGTTCTTGGGCGTCAGCCCTTTAACATCCGTATCCAGTTGCCCCAAAGTAATCACCGCCCGGTATCCCCTCTGCCCCGGAGGCGCCTGTTCCGCATTCTCAGCCTGCAAAGTCTCAAACGGCGTCATCGAGGTCGTCTCGCCCAAAGGCAACAAACTCTTCTCTTTTATCTCGACGATATCCGCCTCCAAAGTAATGGCGTCATCACGCAACCCAGGCAGAGTGCCGCCGTAAACCAAGTCCGTACCCAAAAAAACCGCCTCCCCTATTCGAAAGTGATTTATCGCCTTGGGCACCTTGCCTTGAAGCAAAAGAGGCAACACAGCACTCGACCCCGCCGATATCATGGATAATTTACGATCAAACTTGAGCTCCAAAAGCTCCTTGTAAAGTGCCAGTTGAGTCAACTGATCAACATTCGGCACCGCACCCGACAAACACCCCAAGTTTGCTCCGATACCAAGCACCTCAATATTGGAAAGCTCGAAGATGTGATTATAGAACTTGATAAGAGTTCCGGGTAAAATACCCTCCCTCAGATCGCCCAATTCGATCATCACAATACTACGGTGAACCTTCCCCTGACGGATCGCCTCCTCGTTAATCGCCTCAATCGTATCAATCTCGCTGTTCAGGCTCACGTCCGATAAAGTTATAATATCTTCCAGAGCCGCAAGATGAGGCAACCTGAGATACCACGCCTCCAGATCCGGGACTATCCTCTCTATAGATCGCAAATTGGCCAGGCGCGAATCCCCCATTGAGCGCACCCCCAACGCCTGTAGCCCTTTCAAAGTATCAGCGTGACCACACAGAACTTTTGTCACAAGAGTCCATCCGGCACCATGATCAGTCATCCATTTATCTACTTTTTGGATGTTCTCATGGAGTGCTTCTAAATCAATTATCACGCGGTTCATTAATTTTTGTACCTCATCTCAGCATATTTCGATGTAAACCCGATACGCTCATACAAACGCTTAGCCGGATTATCGTATTCAACATGAAGCTTCACATCACCCTCACACTCTGCCAGCGACCTCTGGATAATCTTACCCCCTATACCCCTGCCCCGAAGCTCGGGATCAACCGAAACGAACAGCAAAATATTCTCCGGAACATAACCTTTCATACCTGTTCTCAACATCGCAAGCATCCCACCCAGCCGCCCGTCCACCTTTGCCAACATCAAAAACCCACCCGCATACTTCTCGTCGGAAAACAAATAATCCAAAGCTGAATGAATATCTTCCGGCAAATCCTCATAAGGCTTCATCTTATAATGAAAAAACTCCACCAACTTCTCTCTGGACGCCCACTGGGGCAATTCTGATTCATTCTCAACCTTTAAAAACTCAATACTCTCTTTTGTCATGTCTCTCCTGTTAATTTTTAATTAGGTCTCTAATAATAATAATCTTTGCATTTCGACGCCGACATATCCCGCCGCAACCACCTACTGCACCAACCTGTCATAACTACCTGCAATAACTGCCTGCAATAACTACCTGCAATAAACCGGGATAATTTATTACCACTATAGCCGACAGTAATCGCCCACTCTAATAGCCCACTGTGTATACACCGCAATGAAATCACTTTCAACTTGCACCCAAAAACACATCAAGGCACAGCAAAACCAAACAAGCCAAACCCAAAAAAAAAAAGCTCTGCAACACAGCTACAACAGATTTCACCTAATCTCCCCTTCAATTTCATGAACTCGCACGCTCGCACGTTCGTGTGTTTCTGCGCTCGTGCGCTCGTGTGCTCCTATGCTCGTGCGCTCGTGCGTACCGGGAGTATATTTCTCTCCCTCTCCGCCATTCCAACAAAACCCGGGCTCAAGCTACCGCCTCACTGAAAAGCCCCCAAGTTTATACGTAAGTAATTGGTGCACTGAAACTGCAGTTACTTAGGAGTACTTAGGAATGAAAGAATTCACCATTGCTTCTACCACCCTCTTCTTCCCTCTTTTCATTTCTCTGTTCCCTTTGCTTGTTTTCTCTTGTCCCCGGTCCTTCAGCTTCGACGCGGTGTTCTCCCTACCTGCCCCGCTCTCTCTCTCTCTTCCTCTCTCTCCCCCTCGCTATTCTGCTTCACTCTGCTTCGTGTGACCCCATGTCTATGGACGTGCCCTGTATTCGCGGGTTTCCGTACATGTCCGTCGTCATCTCTGCAGGTAAACCATCTTCTGTTCCTGCGTTT
>JAABSF010000257.1 GCA_011390535.1 Deltaproteobacteria bacterium
CGCATGCAACCATCCAAAAAAACGGGAAAAAGGCCAGATACCATAAACAATTCCTTTTCATAAAACAATTCCTTTCATAAGAACCATATGTTCTTGTGGAATGACTTCAAACCCATGGAAAAATTCAAAAAAAAGAACAATCATTTCAAAAGCCCTTTTGATCCTTTCCAAGAAGAATGTCATAGCTCAAGAACTCAAGATGTTGTTGGATGGAAAAAAGCATTTAAAATACACAGCCAAGTTCAAGACAGAAGCAGAGAAGCCATGCCGAGAAAGTGGAAAGTCGGTAGCTGAGTCAGCACGGGATATTGGTATAGCAAAATCTGCTTTGAACGCGTGGATAAAACAGGCAGAGATTGATGCCGGCGGAGGAACAGATGGAGCACTGACAAGGCATGAAAGAAAAGAGCTTATTCGGCTTAGACGTGAAAATCATCAAGTAAAGGATGAACCAAACCGCTTTTGGGTCAGTGATATAACCTTCATCAGGCCCTGCGCAGACTCCCTCCCGGCCGGTCCCTCTTTCGCTCTATTCCGCTTTTGTTCGCAATTTTTCACAGTTCTATAGGCCGGGCAAAAGAGTCGTAGCAAGGATCGACAATGCCCCTTGTCGAAAGTAAGCCGGCGTTGCAATGTGCCGCTGTCCGAAGGACTGAAGGCACGTTGACGAGTCGGTGACGAAGCTCCCCCCAACGGGGAGCTTCAAACACCGACGTCCGGCTGTTTCGATCCCTGCGCAGACTCCCCCTCCCGGCCGGTCCCTCTTTCGCTCTATTCCGCTTTTGTTCGCAATTTTTAGCAAAACGTTCTCATTTTTCTTTCAATATCTTTGAAAGCAACTCTTCCAGGACATCATAAGAAAAATGTTTCTTTGCCGTCTCGTAGTTGTGGTCTCCTATCTCGCGGGCATAAGCTTGATCGGTGAGGATCTCTCTCGCGGCCTGCACATGACTATCCTTCAAGTTATTGTTTTCGGTCATGACCGTCTTGAACCCCTTGCTCCCAATGTCGGGCCAATAAACGGGCTCATAGTTGTTTACAAAAATAGGCACCCGGGCTGCGCATGCTTCTACAAAAGCATTTCCAAAACCTTCATAGGTGCTAAAATATGTGCAAGCTCGAGAGTTGGCATAAACATCCGAGAGTGAATAGATTTTTTTACCGTCTACCTTGGCTCTCTCATGACCTACCCGCTCGCCCACAAACAAGACCTGGTCTGCAACACCTATGTCTTTTATCCTCCGCAACAGCTCTTTATAGTAGACGGAGCCCGGATCATCGGTTGCGAGTCCGGTAATCAGGAGCCTTACCCTCTTGTCTTGCAATCTCTTCACAAGCTCTACAGCAGTCTCGATTCCTTTCCTCCGGACTATTCGTGTTACCTGTGAAAGCACCAGATTTTCAGATGAAAATCCCACTTGGGAGGAAAAGTCTTTGTTATATTCATCTCTTTGTCCAAATTCGACATCGAAATCCATTACATTGGGAACCACCATAGCCTCTACGGAAAACTCCCTTTCGAGGCGATCTTTGTTATAAGTGTTTATCACCACATGCTTGAACACTTCTCCCTTTGGAGGAAAGTATTCCTGCAAGAGCCTTTTGACTCCGGGGTATGGGCTCGCATACCGCTCACCTCTCTCCCAATAGAAATCGTGCAGATGCAAAATGGTAAAAACACCTGTCTCAATTGCTGCCCGGGCCAAAGCTACCCCGGCGGAAAGATGACAAGGCAGGGCGGAGATGTTCTGAGAGACAAGACAGTCAATTGAATTCCTAAGCATCCACTCTTGAATTCTCTTCTGCAAAAAAGAGCTGTGTTCCTTTAACAGCTCCATCAGTGGATTTTCAGACATATCACTTTGAAAAAAAGCCCCCTCCTGTTCAATGGTGCAAAACGGATGATAAAGGCCGAGCTCTTTCAAAACCGTTACATTCGGAAGTGGTCGTTCAAGCTCACCTGACAGAACTCTTACGTTATGCCCCATACGCTCGAAAACATTAATCCATTTTTCAGTTTCCAGCGCTACACCATCAACTCCCCCGATACGAGTAATGATAATCCCGATATTCAAAGCTCTCTATTCCTTGTTTCTGCGAAATCTTAGGGCTCGCTCCGCTCCAATCCTCCGACGGAAGGAACTTTGCAACAGGCTCTATCTAACACCGATAAAAATGCTTATTACTAATATTGCAATCGCCCACCCGCCCAGCACCCAATAATATGGCACCCAATTCTTTTCAAACCCCTTCTCTCTCACTCTGCCCCTTTTCCATACCACCCCTTCGGCCACCTTTTCATTGGGCTTTATATAAGACACGGCCCAACCGACACCGAAAGTTACTAAAAATCCTATGACGTTCCACCACAACCAAGAAACAGAAGAAACAAAAACCCAGAGCGCCGCATTAAACAGAAGACCGATTATCAATCCGGACACCGCTCCCACACCGCTGGTCTTCCGGGTCAAAACCCCCAGAATAAACACCGCCAAAATCGGTCCATTGGCTAATGAGCCTATCTTGTTTATGGCCACAATTATGGAGTCAGCGATCCCACCAACAAAAAATGCAAAAAACACACAAAGCGTCCCCCAAAAAACCGTTAACCCCTTTGACGCCCACAACTCCTGCTTTTCGCTCATCTTCCACTTGAACAACCCCTTGAAAATGTCTTGTGTTGTGGTGGCTGACAGCGAGTTGATGGTAGAGTCAAGGGAAGACATAGCCGCCGAAAACAAACCTACCATGAAAAGCCCCACCAGACCCGCCGGAAAATGCCGAATAACAAACACCGGCACCGCGACGTTATAGTTTGGATCACCACTCTCTCCCTTAGGTAAAAAACCTATAAACTCAGGGTTTACAGCCACATAAGCTCCAATACAAACTCCCAAAAGACAGTATGTCAACACCAATGGAAACCGCAGTGTCCCGTTTATGAAGAGAGATAGATTTGTGTCATCAGCAGATTTTGTGGAAAGCTCGCGTTGAACCTGTGTCTGATCACAGCCGTAATAGGACATATACAGAAACAAACCACCGAACAGCATGGGCCAAAAAGCATAATCCTGACCATCAAACCCGGTGGAAGAAAAATCCACAGCTTTAAGGCGCATGGAATCAAAGGCCGCAAAAGTCTCGGAGACCCCCCCCAGCTTCCACATGGCCACCACAACCGTGGCTATAATGGAGATATAGAGCACGCCCATCTGAATCACGTCCGAGTACAAGACAGCTTTCATCCCACCTATAGAATCATAGACAACGGTCACAACCCCCAGCACAATAACCGCCGCCCAAAAAGGGATCCCAAGGCAATATTGCAGCACAAGAGAAATCCCATAAACCGTGACCCCTGTAGCGAACGCTCTCATGAGTTGAAAAAGAACGCTCATGACCATCCTTGTGCCGAGACCAAACCGGCGCTCCAGATACTCGTAAACCGAGATAATGTTGAGCCTCCGATAGAGAGGGAGTAAAAAAATCATTAAAACTATCATGGCCAACGGAACCGCCATCTCATACTGTAACCAGACGAGACCACCTCCTACAGAAAAAGCTACAAAAGCCGGCGCGCCAAGAATACTGTTAGTAGAGCATTGCGTAGCCATGGTAGATATGGCCACCGGCCATACTCCAGCGTTGTTGCCCCCAAGATAATAATCCTTCTGATCCTTTTGTCCTCTTGAGAGCCACACGCTCAACCCGATCATCCCCAACAAGTAAAAGACCATTATGGCCCAATCTATCATGCTCAAATCCATGTTGACTCCTTCCCTTCAGAGATTCTATCCTGCCCACTATACAAAAATTCAGAGAAAAAGTGTTTCATCATATTAACTAATTCCCATCCTGAAACCCCCTCCCGTCGGAGGATTGGGGCGGGGCAAGTACACAAATGGAGCAGTCTACTTTGGACACTCTCTTCCTCTCAAAGATATTACCTGGACTAAAACGTCTCTATGGCGAAACAAAAGGGAAAGAGACAGCGTTAAAGCTGGAAAAAATCGCTTTTGAATACTTTCAAAAAAATCTCCGAGTGGAAAAGGGTTGGAACGAAAAAGATATTTGGCTCATAACCTACGGCGACTCCATCCTTGAATCCGGCAAACCGTCCCTTCGTGTTTTGCACGATTTTCTTCGCCAACGTATAGGTGACCTTTTTTCGTTCATTCATATTTTGCCTTTTTTCCCATACTCCTCCGACGACGGCTTCTCGGTTAAAGATTACAGAAAAGTGCGCCCATCGTTAGGAACTTGGGACGATCTTGCAGCTCTGGGAAGAAATTATCGGCTCATATTTGACGCGGTTGTAAACCACACCTCGGCATCCGGAACCTACATGAAAAGATTTCTCTCAAGGGATTGTGATTTGAAAGATTTTTTTATAGAAGTCGAGCCCCCCATAGATCTCTCAAAAGTCGTCAGACCACGCGCTCTTCCACTTGTGCACACTTATTCGACCGTATCCGGCCGACGTCATCTTTGGACAACCTTCAGCGAAGACCAGGTTGACTTGAACTACGCCAACCCTGAAGTCCTATTGGAGGTCATGGATATACTGCTGTTTTATCTCGAAAAAGGCGCTTCCGGGGTCAGGCTGGACGCTGTAGCCTACTTATGGAAAGAGGTGGGGACCAACTGCATTCATCTAGACGGTACACATGAAATAGTGAAATTGATTCGCACCTTGTTTGAAGCCGTCTGCCCCGGCGCGGTTTTATTGACGGAGACTAATGTGCCTCACCAAGAAAACATCTCTTACCTTGGTGATGGAGAGGATGAAGCTCATATCATTTATAATTTTTCATTGTCACCCTTGATCCTGCACAGCATTTTGTCCCAGAATGCTTCTGTTTTGACTAAATGGGCCTCAAGCTTCAAACCACCAAAGGGAAACTGCACTTTACTCAACTTCACTGCTTCCCATGACGGCATCGGGTTGCGTCCGACAGAAGGGCTTCTTACCCATGCAGAGATA